>NZ_BPLI01000009.1:0-219487 GCF_019656175.1 Bacillus sp. BML-BC051 | reverse complement strand
AGCGGACAGACAAAACTAGATGACAAAATTATTATAATGTAAAAAAAGAACGTGAGGATATCACGTTCTTTTTTTACATTATACGTTCATCTTTTCCTTTAGTTGTAATCCTGTAATGGATTGTAATACATCCATTGCTTCTCCAAATGTCATATCAAAAATTGTTTTATCTTCTATGTATGGAAACTGTCTAAAACGCTTTTCTAACATTTTCACGGCGTCCGACGTAAAGTTTGCACTATCAATTCCAAATTCTGTTTCAAGAAGAACGATCCAATCTAACACGTGAAAACCTAATCCATTTACGAATGAAATAAGTTTTTCTTCTGGCTGTGAAGATAAGAATACGCATCGTTCCATCTCACTAAAAAGTTCTTCTCCTAAAATATCAGCTAATTCCTCATCATGTTCACGGTCAATAATTTCTTCATAACCATAATCATCAACAAGCTCCTCAACTTCTTCACTATCCTCACAAAGCAATTGACTAAGAAGTGCATCTTTCTTAAATTCACTTTTTTGTACGACTTCTAAAAAGCTCGTTTCCCATCCATTTTCTAATTTCATATTATATACTCCTTTATATAGGTTTCTTATCATCACTGTACCCAAAAGATCACTTTTATAACCTTTTAGACAGTTACTATTATTTCACGTGATCCATAACATAAGATGCAAATTCAGTTGCATCTCCTTCAAAAATATTTATTTCTGGCAAATGATAGAACGTTGTTTGAAGCAGGTTTCTTTCATGGTATACATATATCTTTTTCTCTAGCGCAATCGCCATTCCAAACTCTGTATGGCTCCCGTTTCCGCCATCTAATATAAGTAAAAAGACATCCGATTTTTTTATAGCATTCTTTTCTGCCTGACCAATTTCTCTTAATTGATCTTGATTCACTGCTCTTTCGTTTCTTGTCCAATCATATGTATGGTGCCATCCTGCATGGTTCAGTTCATTTGCTATAGAACGTACAAGATGTTTATTTTGGAATCCTGAGGCGACATAAAAATTCATTTATATACACTCCTTCATTATGTATGGGAAACTCCTTTTAGCGTTACTTGCTATACACATAATAAAGAACGACTTCAAAAAAAAATCCCCATCTTTAAAACTTATTTGCGTTTAAATGATGGGATTCTTCATGCTCTTCTTTTATTTTTTTCTTTTTATAACTTTCATCAGCTAACATTTCTAGTTCAGCTGTTATTTCTGATTTTTCAAGCTCTCTTTCTTGCGAAAATTTCCTTGAAATATAAACAATAACACTACCAACGTACAACACAAAGCATATAATAAGTGCAGTATTTTCATAGAGACTTAGCTCCAACACAGTCACTCCTAATCCATTCGTATTTTCACGCTTCATCAATTGGAATTTCCCTACTAATCCATTTGTTATTGTAACATAAAAACACGGTTTCTTGGAATCTTTCATCCTATTAAAAGAGGCATGATTGTTTCATCATGCCTCTGAAATATGTTGAATGATTGTTTGAATTGCTTCTTTTCCATTATATTTTTTTAGAGCTGTTTTATACATCTCATTATTTTGATTTAATTCTTCGACATGCTTTATAAGAGAATTCACATTCACATCTTCTTCATACAATACGGAAGCATATCCTTGTCTTTCAAAAGACTCTGCATTTAGTATTTGATCTCCACGACTTGCAAATTTCGATAGCGGAATTAAAACCATCGGCTTTTGCAATGTTAAAAACTCAAAAATGGCATTAGAGCCCGCACGTGAAATAACAAAGTCTGTTATCGCTAATATGTCTGGCAGCTCTCCATGTATATATTCAAATTGTCTATATCCTTCTTTATTTTGTAAACTTCCATCAAGATTACCTTTTCCGCAAAGATGAACAATTTGATATTTTTTCAGAAGTTCTGGTAACGCCTCTCGAACCGTTTCATTAATTTTCTTTGCGCCCAAACTTCCTCCCATGATTGTAATAACTGGCTTTTTACGTGAAAAACCTAAAAATGCTAAACCTTTTTCACGATTTCCCTTTAGCACTTCTTCACGTACAGGAGCTCCTGTATAGATTACTTTTTCTTTCGGTAAATGTTTCGCAGCTTCTTCAAATGTAACAAATATTTTCGAAGCAAAACGGAGCGCAATTTTGTTTGCTAGTCCTGGCGTCATATCAGATTCATGTAATAAAACAGGTACTCTATTTAGCCATCCTCCAATTACGACTGGTACAGATACGAAACCACCTTTTGAAAAAATCACATCCGGTTTTAGTTTTCGAATCCTTACATACGCATCCATAACACCCTTCATTACAAGAAAAGGATCTTTTATATTTTTCAAATCAAAATAACGACGTAGCTTGCCGCTTGCAATACTATAGTACGGAATGCCTTCCTTTTCTATAATCGTTTTCTCAATTCCTTGATGTGAACCGATATAAGAGATATCCCAATTCTGTTCTTGTAAATGTGGAATGATGGCTAAATTAGGTGTTACATGCCCTGCCGAACCGCCACCTGTAAAGACTATTTTCTTCATACGTCTCCCCCTTCTACACTATAATACACTAAAATATCTTGCCTCAGGGTGAGAAAATACCATAGCCGTCACAGATGCTTCTGGCTCCATCATAAATCCTTCCGTTAATGAAATACCTATTTCTTCTGGATGAATAAGGCGAAATAACTTTTCTTGATCCGCAAGTTCTGGACATGCTGGATAACCGAAGGACACGCGTATCCCTCTATATTTCGTACGGAAACGTTCTTCCATCGTCAGTTCTGGTGAATCTGGAATACCCCAGCGATCACGAATGAGCATATGTGTTTTTTCAGCAAGTCCTTCTGCTAGTTCAAGCGCTAACGATTGAATGGCATGACTGCGTAAATAATCACCCTTCGCCTTCCACTCTTCAGCAATATCCCGAACGCCTTCCCCAACCGTAACAGATAGAAAAGCAACATAGTCCATCTCATCTCCAACTGAGCGTAAATAATCACCTAACGTACGATATGGTGCTTTTCCTTGTCTAGGGAATGTGAAACGCTCTATAACACGCGTATGATCTTCTGGATCATATATTACAATATTTTGTCCGTCGCTTTGCGCTGGGAAAAATTGATACACTGCTTTCGGTTTTAACCAAGATTGCCCTTCCTGTAATAATTCGTCTATTAAATCATTTAATTCGTGTGCTCTTTTATCTCCCTCTCGCAGAAGCTTCTTCACACTTCCTTTTAATCCAAGGTGATGTCCAAGTAACATCTGTCTATTTAAAAATGGAGCGAGATGAAGGGCTGGAATATCACGTAATACAATTCGCTTTGTTGAATCAGGCACTATAACCTCTGCCTTCGGTAATGGCTCAATTACTGCTGGAATCTCTACTTTCTTCTCCTCTTTTTCTACGATATGAAGATGACGCTCTTTTTTATCTTGTTTCATCTTCTCACGCTCTTCTTCCTTTTGAAGCTTATTAATAATATCAAGACCAGTCATCGCATCACTCGCATAGCATACGAGCCCTTTATATGATGGTGAAATACGATTATCTGTAAACTTTCTTGTTAACGCTGCCCCGCCTACAACGATTGGAACATCAATATTTGCTGCTTTTAAATCTTCAGCAGTCGTTACCATTTGTTGCGCTGATTTTACTAATAAACCAGAAAGACCAATAATATCAGGCTTCTTTTCTTGTACTTCTTGTACAATTCGATCCGAGCGAACATTGATTCCTAAATTAATAATCTCATATCCGTTATTCGATAAAATAATTTCAACGAGATTTTTCCCAATATCATGTACGTCACCTTTAACAGTTGCTAATAATACTTTCCCTTTTTTCGCACTATCGCTAGATTCCATATGTGGCTCTAAATAGCTTACGGCAGCTTTCATACTTTCAGCACTTTGCAATACTTCAGCAACGATAAGCTCATTATTATTAAATAATCGTCCCACCTCATCCATTCCTGTCATAAGTGGGCCATTAATAATATCCAAAGGCTTTCTTCCTTCTGTAAGTGCAAGACTTAAATCTTCTTGTAACCCTTGCTTCGTACCTTCTACAATGTAATTTGCTAGTCGCTCATCAAGAGTTAATGTTTCTTGGATAACGACATCTTTCTTTTTTGCCACGCGATAGAAGTTTGTAAATTTTTCTAACGTCTCTTGCGTCGTTTCAAAAAGCAATGCATCTGCAAGACGTTTTTCTTCCTCAGGAATTGACGCATACCGCTCTAATTTTTCCGTATTCACAATCGCATAATCTAACCCTGCTTTCGTTGCATGATATAAAAAGACGGAATTTAATACTTCGCGTCCAGCTGGTGGTAAACCAAATGATATGTTACTTACACCTAAAATCGTTAAACACTCTGGTAACGCTTCTTTAATAAGGCGAATTCCTTCTATCGTCGCTGCCGCCGAGCCAATATATTCTTCATCACCTGTACCTACAGGAAATACAAGTGCATCAAAAATAATATCTGACGGGCGTATACCATATTTCGTCGTCAATAACTCATAACTTCTTTTCGCAATTTCAAGTTTTCGTTCTGCACTAACCGCCATACCATCTTCATCAATTGTTCCTACAACAATAGCAGCACCATATTTCCGAAGAAGCGGCGTCACTTTTTTAAAGCGTTCTTCTCCATCTTCTAAATTAATTGAATTAATAACAGCTTTTCCTTGAATATAAGTAAGAGCTCGCTCCATCACATTTTCATCTGTTGAGTCGATCATAATCGGTACTTTTAACACTTTCGTAACTTCTGCCAAGAAGTTTTCCATATCTTCTATTTCATCGCGATCAGGATCTGCCATACAAATATCAATAATATGAGCATTTTTCTTCACTTGCGCTCTTGCGACTTCAGCAGCCTCTTCAAATTTCCCTTCTGCTACTAATCGTTTAAATTTACGTGATCCAATAACGTTTGTTCTTTCACCAACAAATAACGGTCTCATAGAATCATCATATTGAAGTGCCTCTAATCCACTAACCCCATGCCCAGCTCTCTCTTGCTGTTCACGCGGCTTAAGAGACGCTAACGCAGATTTCATTGCTTTTACATGTTCTGGTGTTGTGCCACAACAACCACCGATAATATTAACCCATCCTTCTTCAGCAAATCGCTTCACTTTTTCAGCGAGAGAAGATGGAGATTCATGATAATGTCCATCTTCATCAGGAAGACCTGCATTTGGGTAACAAGAAATGTAACACTCCGACAAATCAGACAGGGAACGAATATGGTCTCTCATAAACTCCGGACCAGTCGCACAGTTTAATCCAACAGACAATGGCTTCATATGTTCTATCGATAAGTAAAAAGCCTCAATTGTTTGCCCAGCCAGAGTCGTTCCCATCGGTTCAATCGTTCCCGAAATCATGATGGGTACAATTTTATTTAGCTCGTCGAAAGCTGCTTGAATTCCAATATAAGCAGCCTTCACGTTACGCATATCTTGACTCGTCTCAACGAGTAATACATCTACGCCACCATTTAATAATCCTCTTGCCTGCCGTGTATAGGCTTCAATTAATTCTTCAAACGTCACACCACCAGTAACACTAATCGCTTTCGTTGTCGGTCCCATTGCTCCCGCAACATATACTTCCTTCCCACTTTCGTTGACCGCTTGTTTCGCTAAACGTGCCGCCTTCTCATTTAATTCCTCATCTAAATGCGACAACTCATAATCACTTAATACAATATTTGTCGCCCCAAATGTATTTGTTTCAATAATATCCGCTCCAGCTTCAATATAAGCTTTATGAATCTTTAAAATGACATCAGGCCTTGTTTCTACTAAATATTCATTACAACCTTCGTACTCTTCTCCTCCGAAATCTTCCGCAGTTAAGTCCTCTTGCTGGATCATTGTTCCCATTGCACCATCTAATATTAAGATGTTATTTTGTAATTTTTCTTCTATACATTTCATCAGTTAATACCTTCTTTCACTTCTTGCTTTTCTCTCACATATTTAACAAGATGTTCTGTAATTTCATATTTTAGAAATGGTGTAATAAGATAAATGCCGTTAAAATATTTCATCGCTGCATCGATCAATTCTTGTGAAATGCGAATCCCTTCCTCAATTGCTGCCTCTTTCGTTTCATGTCCATCCATTCTCTCCCTTATTTCTTCAGGTAGCGTAATTCCTGGCACCTCAAAATGAAGAAAATCTGCATTCCGTTTACTTATTAGTGGCATAATCCCAATAAAAATAGGTTGTTCCAAATGCTTTGTCGCTTCATACACTTCTTCAATTAGCGCGATATCGTAAATTGGCTGTGTTAAGAAATATTCCGCTCCAGCATCTATTTTCCGTTCCATTCGCTTAACCGCTGCTTTTAAATGTCTTACATGCGGATTAAACGCACCTCCCACCGAAAACCTTGTTGCTGGCCCTATTGATTTCCCTAAAATGGAGCGCCCATCGTTCATTTCTTTGATCATTTTAATGAGCTCAATAGAGGACAAATCATATACAGAAGTGGCACCTGGAAAATCACCAACGCGTGCTGGATCTCCAGTTAAAGCTAGCACTTCTTCCATGCCTAACGCTGATAAGCCTAGTAAATGAGATTGTAGTCCGATGACGTTATGGTCTCTACACGTTAAATGCGTCAATACTGGAATATCATGCTTCGTTAATAATGCCCCCATTGCCATATTCGAGACGCGAGGCGATGCTAATGAATTATCTGCTAGAGTAATAGCATCTGCTCCAGCTCTTTTCAATGCTCTCGCGCCTTCAAAAAATCGCTGCGTATCTAATGTTTTCGGTGGATCTAATTCCACTACTACTGTCGTTTGTTTTTTTGCTTTCTCTGCTAATGTGACATGAGCTTTCGAACGTTTCTCGTGTGTATGAACTACTTTCGGTCTTTGAATCGTATCCTTTTCTATTACAGGCGTAACATTTAGAGTAGCACGTTTCATACTTTCAATATGTTCTGGAGTCGTGCCACAACAACCACCTAATAACCGAATACCTTGCTCAATAAATTTCGGTGTCATCGCTTCGAAATAAGCTGGACTTCCCTCATATACGTAACGTCCCTCCACATAATTGGGGAGACCTGCATTCGGATATGCTGACAAGTAGCCATTTTGCGGAATCGATATCATTTTAAAAGCTTCCGTCATATGAAGCGGTCCTAGTTGGCAGTTCAATCCAACAACATTTGCACCGTAATCTAGAAGTTGTTTTAATATTTCATTTACATCATTTCCATTTTGAGTTGTGCCTGCCTCATGCAATGCTAATTGAGCTACAATTGGAATATTCGTTTGTTTTCGTAGCACCTGAACAGCATGAAGTAATTCAAACTCATCATAGAAAGTCTCTAATAGCAGTCCATCAACCTGTTCTTCTAGTAATGCACTTGCCTGCTCAAGTAGCATAAATTCTCGCTCCATATCAGTTGTCGTAACAGCTCCGATATGTTTCATACCGCCAATTGTTCCTAAAATTGCATTTCTATCTGTAACAGATGCTTTCGCCAATTTTACTGCCGCTCTATTAATTTCCGTAACTTGATTTTCTAAACCATACATACGTAATTTTGCTTCATTTGCTCCGTACGTATTTGTTTGAATTACATCTGCCCCAGCAGCTACATATTGCTTATGAATCGATATAATTAAATCTGGATCAGATATGTTCAATTCTTCAAAACTACTTTGCAAACCATGTGAATGTAATAACGTCCCAACCGCACCATCACCTATTACAATTCCTTTTGATAATAAATCTAGTAATTTCACAAATCTCCCTCATTTCTATCAATATAAAAACCCCCTCTTCAATTTGAAGAGGGGGACATAATCGTTCCTCCTCTTATTATGCAAAACAATCGTTTTGCAGGTATTAGCACCGTTTCAAACATTTCGTTTGAAGGTTGCCGGGTTTCACAGGGCCTTTCCCTCCACCGCTCTCAATAAGAGTTTGTCTTTATTATTTTATTTATGTAGCTAAAAGGAAATGCGTTCCCCTTTTAACAATGTTTGTTAATTTTTTTAATAAATTTAGCATGCACAAATACAAAAGTCAATGACACTTGCGGAAAAATAAAAATTATTTAAAATAAAGTTGCAATTCAATTATCTTTTGTTGTAAAGTTAAAAACATAATAAAATTTCATACGAACATTCTTATCTAGAGAGGTAGAGGGACTGGCCCTATGACGCCTCAGCAACCATTAACATTTGTTAATAAGGTGCTAATTCCAGCAAATTGTGAAAGATTTGACAGATGAGAAGAAGACTCTATTCAAACCGAAAGCCTTCTTCTTAGAAGGCTTTTTTTATTTTACATTCACTTAATTGTTAACTTTAAAAGGAGGAATTTTTACATGTCAACTATTGAAACAAAACTAGCACAAATCGGAAACCGGAGCGAAACTACAACAGGAACTGTTAATCCGCCTGTTTATTTCTCAACTGCTTATCGTCACGAGGGAATTGGTAAATCTACTGGTTTTGACTATTCACGAACTGGAAATCCAACTCGCGGTCTTTTAGAACAGGCAATCGCAGACTTAGAATACGGCGAACAAGGTTATGCCTGTAGCTCCGGAATGGCAGCTGTTCTCCTCGTCCTTTCGCTATTCCGTTCTGGAGACGAACTTATTGTGTCTGAAGATTTATACGGCGGCACTTATCGATTATTTTCTGAGCACGAAAAAAAGTGGAACGTTCGATGTAGATACGTAAATACACAATCTATTCAAAAAATTGAGAAAGCTATCACAGCTGAAACGAAAGCTATTTTCATAGAAACTCCGACTAATCCATTAATGCAAGTTACTGATATTGCCGCTGTCGCAACTGTAGCGAAAAGACACGGACTACTCCTTATTGTAGACAACACATTCTACACGCCTTATATACAGCAGCCATTAACAGAAGGTGCTGACATTGTACTTCATAGCGCAACGAAATATTTAGGTGGGCATAACGATGTACTAAGCGGACTTGTCGTTGCAAAAGGAAAGGAACTTTGTGAGGAAATCGCTCATTACCATAATGCCTCTGGTGCAGTCTTAAGCCCATTTGACTCATGGCTATTAATTCGTGGTATGAAAACGTTAGCGCTTCGTATGAGACAACATGAAGAAAATGCAAAAGCAGTTGTCGCTTATTTAAATGATGAAGACGGGGTGACAGATGTATTTTATCCTGGAAAAGGCGGTATGATCTCATTTCGCCTGAAAGATGAAACGTGGATCAATCCATTCTTACAATCTTTATCCTTAATTACATTCGCTGAAAGTCTTGGTGGTGTTGAAAGTTTAATGACCTATCCAGCAACGCAAACACACGCTGATATTCCAGAAGAAATCAGAACAGCAAACGGTGTATGCAATCGTCTTCTTCGATTTTCCGTGGGCATTGAAAATAGTAACGATTTAATTCAAGACTTAAAGCAAGCCATTACACTTGTAAAAGAAGGTGTAAGAATATGAGTTATTCTATAGATACACTCTTACTGCACAACCAATATAAACATGACTCACAAACAGGAGCTGTTAACGTTCCCATCTATAACACATCAACATTCCACCAGTTTGATGTAGATACGTTCGGGAAATATGACTATAGCCGCTCTGGTAATCCAACACGTGAAGCTCTTGAAGATATCATTGCATTATTAGAAGGCGGAACAAAAGGATTTGCCTTCGCATCGGGAATTGCAGCGATTTCTACTGCATTCCTCCTTCTTTCACAAGGTGATCACGTACTCATTTCAGAAGACGTATACGGAGGCACTTATCGAATTATAACTGAAGTTCTCTCCCGTTACGGTGTTTCACATACATTTGTTGATATGACCAATTTAGAAGAAATAAAGCAAAACATTAAGCCAAACACAAAACTCTTTTATGTGGAAACACCTTCTAATCCACTTTTAAAAGTGACAGATATTCGTGCTGTTTCTCAACTTGCAAAATCTATTAATGCCCTTACTTTTGTTGATAATACATTTTTGACACCATTATTCCAGAAGCCACTTGATCTTGGTGCCGACGTCGTTCTTCATAGTGCCACAAAATTCATTGCCGGTCATAGTGATGTTACTGCCGGATTAGCTGTTGTCAAAGATGCCGAACTCGCTCAAAAACTTGGATTTTTACAAAATGCATTCGGCGCTATTTTAGGTCCTCAAGATTGTTCTCTCGTGCTTCGCGGCCTAAAAACATTGCATGTACGTCTTGAGCACTCGGCTGCTAACGCCAATAAAATTGCACACTATTTACAAGAGCACGCTAAAATCCAAAATGTTTATTATCCTGGCTTACAAGCACATCTTGGATTTGATATTCAACAATCTCAAGCTACATCAGCCGGAGCTGTCCTATCTTTCACTTTACAATCAGAAGACGCACTCCGCCAATTTCTATCAAAAGTAAAATTACCTGTCTTTGCAGTTAGTTTAGGAGCTGTCGAATCGATCCTTTCCTACCCAGCTAAAATGTCACATGCAGCACTATCGCAAGAAGCTCGTGATGAAAGAGGGATTTCTAATTCATTACTTCGGTTATCCGTCGGCCTTGAAAATGTGGACGATTTAATATCCGATTTTGAAAATGCCCTTTCTTATGTAGAAGAACCTGTAAATGCATAGAGAGAAAAGAAGATATGAAATTAAGTTATCATATCTTCTTTTTATGCTGTTGCGTATATTTTACTTTTCATATAGTTCATAAAAAAACGAAAGAGCACCCTCTATTTCCAAGTAATGAATTAATTGATATATTAAGAAGTAAAAAAAGGGGCAAAAACAATGGATACTTGTGCAGATGTTTTAATCGTTATCGATCTACAAAACGGAGTATGTTATAGCGAAGAACATTTATTTGATTTACAAAACTTACTTACAAAAGTAAATAACAGAATTTCTTCATACAGAAAATCAAATAAACCAATTCTTTTCGTTCAACATTGTGATAATAATTTAGTACCCGAAAAAGAACTTTGGGCTATTCATGCTAATCTAGATGTTCAAGAACAAGATTTTTTTGTAAGAAAGACACATGCCAATTCATTTTATAAAACAAACTTAAAAGAGATTTTAGATCAATTATCTGTACATCGTATTGAATTTTGTGGTGCCCAAACAGAGTACTGTATGGATGCTACGATTAAATTCGCTCATGGACTAGGATACGAAAACTTCATGGTACAGAAAGCAACCTCTACATTAAATAATCCATTTATGTCCGCAAAAGAGACAATTGATTTTTATGAAAATATATGGAATCACAGATTTTTAAAATTGATACAAGGTGAACGCTAGAATATATAACTAATGTCTTGGTAATTCTAAGATTTATCAGCTATATTCAAACATTTCGTTTTCACCATCAAGAAGCTGACTACATTCAGCTTCTTTTCTTTTAACCTGTTTTATATTCTATATATAACATTATAATTCCTTTATCATATTATTTTAAAAATTTCGTATATTCATTTGAAAGAATAAGAAATTCATGATAAAATTGTGTTACAAATATATCTATATCTTTCAATTTTTAAAACGCATCGAAATTTTCACCCAAAAATGTCATTTTACAAAACCGTGCAAATTTATCTACTTTATTTACATCAGGGTCTCTTTTCTTACAATTTCTTTACTTTAGGACTTTTTTTCTGCAACAACTGTTTTCTTTTCTTTAATTTTTTGGTATGTATAGTATGGTATAACAGCTCACACGGAGGTGGAAAAGAACATGTTAGAAACCTTTCAAAAAGAAATAGAACTATATGAAAGCAATGCAGAATTATTGAAAGTACTTGCTCATCCTGTTCGCTTATGTATTGTAAAAGGATTAATTGAACGTGGTCCAAGCAACGTTTCTACAATGTACACTGGCTTAAACATGCCACAATCTACAATTTCACAGCATTTAGCAAAGTTAAAAAGTGCTAAAATCGTTTCAAGTGAAAGAAAAGGGTTGGAAATTTATTACAAAGTAGAAAACGAGACAATTATTCAACTCGTTCGCGTATTATTGGGTTAGGGACTCATAAACAGAGAAAAAGGACGTATTCTATATTTTTTATCTCATATCTTTAATATAAATATATATCATGAGAGGAAATATATGATGCTACATAAGTCGTATTAAAAAACAAGACACAGAAATATGCTGTGTCTTGTTTTTTTATATTTTCAAATACCGCTCCAAGTGTAACTGTTGCATATGTTTCGTATGTATCACAACATCAAATGCACTCCCTAATCCTCCGCTCAAAATCATAGAACGAACTGCACGATTTTGTTTTTGAGTTTCAGAAAAAGGATTTCTATCTTGGTGACCCGTAAGCTGATCTAGTATTCCTGCTGCTAACAAGAATTCAGACTGCTTCTTATGCCATACTGTATCCATCCCTTGCAAGCTAAACATCTCTTTCAGTTCATCCCAATGAATATGAGCAGTAAGATCCATTTCACCTGGATGCGCTAAAGGATTACGGATTAACTTATGCTCGTAATACCCTCGTAAGCTTCCTTCTTGATGTGCAGGATGCATCCATTCTTCTTTTGTATATCCATAATCAACTGTAATACATATACCTTTTTGAAACCATTTCGCAATGTCTTTTATATATTCTTCCATCACAATTGGCACTTCAAAACGCTGACCTTCTGCAAGATGAATATTATATTTCAATAAGTATCGACCGATGCTTTTATGTAACGGCCTCCATACTTCTGCAAGTTTCCCTTCCTCTGTGTACGTAACACGTACCTCATACAACATTCCATTTCTCTTCTCAATTACTTCAACAGGAAATGCATCAAATAGCTCATTCGAAAAAAGAATCCCATCGAACGATTCTCCCATTTCACTATACGACGTATAATACGAAACATTTGAAAACGAACAAAGATTTTTCTGCTGTAAGCTTCTATGAAATGGACTCATTTCAATCATTGAATAGTTTAAATCAATAAAGGTTTCTGGAGAGACTTGCTTCCATTCTTGTAAAACATCATAGGCAAACCTTCCTGTTCCCCCACCAATCTCACAAATATTCGGAGCAACTTCACCACTTTCAACAAGACGAATAAAAAACTTAGCAAAGGTTTTTGCAAAAACAGAGGATACATTGCTACTTGTAAAAAAATCCCCTTGTCTTCCAATTTTTTCACGTTCTTTCATATAATAGCCATGCCCCTCTGTATACAATACAAGGTTCATATACGTACTATACGAAATTGAATAATCCTTCTCTTTCCCCATCCATTCTTTTAAAATGAGCTCCATCCCCATAATGACTCCTTACTGTAAAAATGGATTATTTTCTTTTTCAAAACCAATGCTTGTTTCTGGACCATGTCCACATAGCACCGCTGTTTCATCTGGTAATACAAATAATTTTTCTTCAATACTTCCAATCAATTCAGCAAAACTTCCACCAGGTAAATCTGTTCTTCCGATGCTCATTTGGAACAATACATCTCCAGAAAATACAGCATTCGCCTCTTTACAATAATAAGAAATACTGCCCGGAGAATGTCCTGGCGTCTCAAAAATCTCAAAATTAAATGAACCAATTGCTAATGCACCTTCTGCATCAATAATATGATCTGCTGGTTTTGCTGTAATGCTGCGATTCATCATAAAAATTTGAGAGCCATTTACAGTTGCATCGCCTAACCAATCTGCTTCTTCTTTATGTACGTACACAGGAATATGAAAAGCGTCTCTTACCGCATCAACAGCGCCAATATGATCGAAGTGAGCATGTGTTAATAAAACAGCCAGTGGCTTTAATTGTTCTTCTTGTAAATATGTAACGAGCTTCTCTCCTTCGTGACCTGGATCAAAGATAATACACTCATTTTGATCATTCGTTAAAATATAAGCATTCGTTTGTAATGGGCCTAACGGCATTTGTATCCATTTCATATGAAAATCTCCTCCAATTATTAAACTTACTTTCAATGATACAACATTTTTTTCTCTTAGGAAAAGAAAGGATGCTATCTCGACAATCATTTTTAAAACATGTACAATGTAAAAGAGTAAATATTCCAAAAACTCATATTGAGGAATGGGTAGACAGAGGAGGATATTGTATGGGCCTTGTTATTATTTTTGCGCTAGTCACTCTGTTAGCTGTATTTGCTACGCTTAGAACACTTCGTGAAAAGAACTTTTTCGCAGGCGGCTTTGCAATTGCAACTGTACTCGTTTTCGGATGGTTTACGATCATGACTGTTCTATATAACGGGTACCCACCAGCAGCTTAATTCATTAACATGTTATTTTTCATCAAGATTTCACACAAAAAGAGGAAGGGTTTCCCCTTCCTCTTTTCATATCTGACAACTTATACTATCTTCGCTTCGTATTTGTGCTTTTTTACAAGCCAAGCTCCTCCGATAACACCTGCATCATTACCAAGTATTGCAATCGCTAACTTCGTGCTCTTTACAGCACGTGAAAAAGCATATTGCTCGAAATAACGTTGAATTGGCTCTAATAGTGCATCTCCAGCTTTAGACACACCGCCGCCAATAACAATTTTCTCTGGGTTCAACGTACTAGCAAGGTTCGCTACAGCTAATCCTAAATAAGAAGCTACTTTTTCTACTACTTCACTTGCTAGCTCGTCACCTTGTCCAAGTGCTTCAAATACGTCTTTTGATGTAATACGCCCTTCTTCTGCTAACATAGAACGTAGCATACTCTCTTTATCAGTCTCTTGTATTTTTTGCATTGCAACACGCACAATACCTGTTGCAGATGCTACTGTCTCTAGGCAACCAGACTTCCCGCAATTACATGGGAAAGCATTTTCTGTAACTACTGTAATGTGTCCGATTTCACCAGCAGCACCACTTACGCCATGTACAATCTCACCATTGGCAATTACACCGCCGCCAACACCAGTGCCAAGTGTCATACAGATTAAATCTTTTGCTCCTTCACCAGCACCTTTCCACATTTCACCAAGCGCTGCTAAGTTTGCATCATTATCAATAACAACAGGTAATCCTGTTTCTACTTCTAATAAATCTCTTAACGGATAGTTTTTCCATCCTAAGTTAACCGCTTCGTAAATCATTCCAGATGCCACGTGTACAGGTCCAGGAGCTCCCATACCAATACCGATTAACTTGCTTTTCAATTCGCCTAACTCTTCTAACTTTTTATCAATAGCTTTCGCTACATCAAGCGTAATATGTTTTCCTTGCTCATTTGTATTCGTAGGGATTTCCCACTTATGTAAAATTTCACCGTACACATTAATAAATGCTAATTTAATCGTTGTACCACCAAGGTCAACACCAACTAACCATTTCTCTTCCATGTTGCTTACCTACCTTTATCTAATTCTTATTTAGCTCTTTTTGAATTTCTTGCTTCAATAAAAATAAAGCTGTTTGATAGTCTTGTGGATCGATTAGCTGTGATTGATTTAATTCACGCAATTCATCTTGCATTAATTGTAAATCTGCAATTCGATCACCCGTATAAATAATCGTACCAAATTTCTTTAGCAATTGCTGAATATCATAAATAGATACCATTTCATCACCCTCTATGCTCACTTACTATAAAAAATTATAATAAGAAAACGTTCACATATTTTATTATAATCAAGAAGAAAAAGTCTCGTCAATTTTTATTTGTCTATACAAGCCCATTTTTAACCATTGTTCCTTTTTCTGTAATAATTTTTTCTACATTTTTATCAAACGGCTCTACCGGAATATGTTCTACCATTTGAAAACTATAAGCTAATGATAGCGTTTTCCCTTTATAATGCACGAGATAACGATCATAATAGCCACCGCCATATCCAATCCGTTCTCCTCGCCCTGTATAAGCTACGCCTGGTACGATTTGAAGATCGATTTCATCTGCATCCACTTCTTCCGTAAGCGCTGGAATTGGTTCACGTAAATTCATATACACTGTTTCCAATTGATCAAAATTACTAATTTGTCGGAAGGACATTGTTCGTGTTCCTTTATTACACTTCGGGACAACAACTCTCTTTCCCTCTTCCCAAGCTTTTTCGATAATAGGATATGTATTCACTTCATTTTCCATTGAGAGAGTGATTCCGATTGTTTTAGCTTCAGCCCACTCTTTTTGTGCATACAACGAGAATGCAATTTGTTCTGATAAAGTTGTATACCGTTCTTCTGATAAAGAATTCATGTGCTCTATTATTTGTTTACGTAAACGTAGTTTCTCTTCTCTCACACATTTTCCCCCTCAAAGTGATACTTTTCTCTACGATGATAGTGTATCACTTTTAACAGAGGAATCGAATAAAAAAAAAGAAACAGTAGGAAAATATTCCTACTGCTTACTTTGTTTCACGGTGTAACGTAGACTTCTTGTCACGCTTGCAATACTTTTTAAGCTCGATACGCTCAGCGTTGTTACGTTTGTTTTTCTTTGAGATATAGTTACGATCTCCGCATTCTGTACATGCTAGAGTAATATTCACACGCATTCTTATTTCCCTCCAGTACTAATAACTTAAATCAGACTATACTATAATACCACTTTTAAAATAAAAATTCTACACCTTTTGATATTGTCTAATTTTTTCTATAAGATTTTTCATGTTTTCCCTTGCTATTACTGGGTTTCTAGCATGCGAATACACTAAAAATTTCGGTTGTTTTGTGTCAGAAACGATATAAGACCACTCTTTTTCGGTATATTTGAACTGTACTCCTTCAAATATACCTTCTTCTTTCCTTTCCATATCAGCTAATAATTTCCTCATTACTTTCCCTTTTTCATTCCATGAACATACAACTTCATCACACAGTAAATAAAGGGGAGGCGATTGCTCTACTATGCTGAGAAATGTTTTTCCCTGCAATGCTATTAGCTCAAATAATTTTCCTATTCGATATAAAATATCTCTCTTCCATCTCGCTTGAAATGACTTCTTTTCATCCTGCGTATAAAATAGAAGGTAACATTCTCCTAATTTCAAAGACATTGGGTAAATATTTCCTGTCGATTCAAGCAATAAATCCGGAATATCTACCTCCTCAAAATCTGTACCTTGGTAAATATTACTATGATTATCATATAACTCGAAATAATTTCCTTGCTCAGAAAACATAAGTGCCATATTTGCTTTACTTGATTTCATCAAGGCTTTCACATGATCCTTTTGTTCACCTGCATAAATCCATGTAACTGTGCATCCGAGCCTTTGTAAAAAGAGCATAAGTAAATGTTGTAACATATCATTTCTTTTATTAATAAGAAGGTGAAACTTCTGTTTTTGTATTTTTTCAATATCAATGCGTTCTAATACAGCCTCTATATAATCATGTAAAGAAACGTGGACTAGCTTATTCCGTCCCATTTCCTTCTCACATACGTAATAAAACGACTCAGACATATATACTTGTTCTATCGCTTTTTGCTGCTTATACGTTAATTGTACCCCATCCTTACCATACAACTTTATTACAACCTCTTTTTCATTTTCCACTTGAATGAAAACCCCACCTGCACATTGCAAATCCTGAATACTATACTGAAAAAGCGACTCGTTCATTTCTTTGCATTCCATTGTATGAACCCCGATACCATGAATCGCATGAAGAAAGAGATTTTTATAAGAAGTCGTTTCTATATGTTCTTGACTCCCGATTAATATACTTTCTCCTTTAGCAAAAAGAGATCCATACGCCATCGCAACCTTCACAATAAATTGAGGAGTGATCTCAACATTACCTCTTCCTACAATGCGGCTTTTTTGCAACCACCCTGCACTCTTTTCACTTTCTTGAACACCAGCCGATCCTACTACCGAATAGCTGTCAATCGCCTTATATGGCCATAGTTTTCCCTTTTGCTTAATTACCGTACTTTTCCCTATATGACAATGATCCGCTACAATGCTTTTTTGAAACAGTGTAACGTCATCTTCCACCATTGTATGCTCTCCTATTGTCGTTTCTAATAGCTCGCAATACTGCCCAATGTGCGCATTTGCAAAAACAATACTTTTTTGAAGATGAGAATAACTTGAAATAATACTATTTTTACCGATAATGGAGTACGGCTCAATTACAGCTCCAGCACCAATCTTTGCTCCTTCTCCAATAAAAGAAGGACCGTGAATTTTCGTTCCTTTTCCAATCGCCACACCTTCCCCCATCCATACCATCGGCAATACTTCCGTATAAGGAATAGGTACTTGTAATTTTTTCGTTAACAAATCAAATTGTGCTTGTCGATATTGATCAAATGTACCGATATCTAACCAATAGCCTTCTGACAAATATGCAAATAATGCGTTCTTATTTGCCAATAATGGAAAAACATCTTGACTGAAATCAAAAAATTCTTGGGGCGGTATGTAAGAAAAAATTTCTGGCTCCATAATATATATACCTGTATTCACAATATTAGAGACTACTTCATTCCAACTCGGTTTTTCTATATATCGTGTAACCTCTTGTTCTTTGTTCATTACAACTAAACCAAATGAGAGTGGGTTTTCTACTTCCTTTACAAACATAGTTACCATTCTTTTCTTTTGTTCATGAAACGTAATTCCTTCTGATAATTGAAAATCAGTTAACGCATCCCCACTTATCACAACAAACGTTTCATCTAAGAATGTTTCCGCTTGTTTAATACTCCCTGCGGTTCCAAGCGGTGGAGAATCTTCAAAGTAGTACAAATTGACGCCCCATTTGCTACCGTCACCAAAATATTGCTTAATAGCTGTGCTCATATACTGAACAGTAATTGCAATTTCACGAATACCATGCTGACGTAATAATTCAATATTGTATTCCAAAACTGGCTTTTCTAATAATGGTAACATTGGTTTTGGAGTATTACATGTTAATGGTCTAAGGCGTCGTCCTTTTCCTCCAGCTAAAATAACCCCCTTCATATACTTCAGCCTCCACTTATATAATGTTCAGTAACTTCATATACGATATGTATATTATCTACCCCGCATTAACTAGCAGTATAAAATGAAACTTTAATTAATAGGGATTTTGCTGCATCTCCCACTGATTATTAGCCCTGACCAATCAGGCTTTTACAGACAGTAAAATACCCTATATACATGTACCTTTTAAACAACACGAAAGAAAGCGCTTACCATTAACTCAGTAAAATATTACTTATGAAATGAATAACATATATGTCCTATTTTTTCCATTATATTATGATACATCTTATCATCATAAACTAAAGGAAACAACGAGCTTTTTTTGTCATGTTTTGACTAAAAAAAGCAGGTGATGTTTCACCTGCCTTTTTTCTTTATTCATTTAATAAGTAATGCTTTCCTTTTACTAAATAAAAAACATTTTCAGCAATATTTGTAATATGATCTGCTACACGCTCGATATATCTCGCTACAAAGGATAATTGTGTAATTTGTGTAATTGCTTCTGGTTGTTCTGGAACTGAAGATATAAATTCACGAATCGCTTTCCCATATATTTCATCAACTGAATCATCCATTTCGGCAATTTGTTTCGCAAAAGTTAAATTTTCTTGCTCATATGCTTCCAATGCTAACTGTAACATTTTATCTGCAATTGCAAACATTTCATCAAGATTGTGCAAACTAACAACCACTTCTTTTTCCCCAAGACGAATTGTTGATTTCGCAATATTAACGGCATGATCTGCAATACGCTCTAAATCTGTCGCTGTTTTAATTGAAATGAAAATCCTTCTTAAATCACTTGCTACAGGTTGCTGCTTCGTAATAAGCATAAGCGCAAGATCATTTATTTCCTCTTCTAAATTATCCATACGATAATCACCATCTATTACCTCTAACGCTTTCTCTACATCCCTTTTATGAAGACCCTCCATAGCAAGCAATAAAGCTTCCCTCGCTAGCTCTCCAAGCTCAATCACCTTTTGCTGTAACGTTTTTAAATCACATTGAAACTGTTCTCTTACCATTGTTTCTTCCCCCTCAATATTATGTGCCATTATATATATAAATCTCCTATTTTAAGGCCTCTTATCTCTGTAATCAGCCTTAAAATAGGAGAAGTATTCCTTCTCAGCAAAATAAGAAATACCCTCTGTTAAGAGGGTATTTACTCTTATCCTTGCAACGATATCAACCGAATCGGCCTGTAATATAATCTTCTGTACGCTTATCTGAAGGTGTCGTAAATAATTTATTTGTATCTGTATACTCCACAACTTCTCCACTTAAGAAGAAAGCAGTTTTGTCTGAAATACGTGCTGCTTGTTGCATGTTATGCGTTACGATAACGATACTAAAGTCTTTCTTTAACTCTTGAATTAATTCTTCTACTTTTAATGTTGAAATTGGATCTAGTGCCGATGTTGGCTCATCCATTAAAATAACGTCTGGTTCAATCGCTAAACAACGTGCGATACATAGACGCTGTTGCTGTCCACCAGATAAACCGTATGCATTATCATGCAAACGATCTTTTAATTCATCCCAAATCGCTGCTCCACGTAAACTTTTTTCAACAATTTCATCTAATGTTTTCTTATCACGAATACCATGGATTTTCGGTCCATATGCTACATTTTCATAAATAGACTTTGGAAATGGATTTGGCTTTTGGAACACCATTCCTACATGAGTTCTTAATTCTTCAACTGGGTATGATTTATCAAATATATTGCGTTCTCTATATTCAATTACACCTGTAGTTCGCACGATCGGTACTAACTCTACCATACGATTTAATGTTTTTAAGTACGTTGATTTACCACAACCACTTGGCCCGATAATTGCTGTAACTTCATTCTCATGAATGCTTAAGTTAATATCTTTTAAAGCATGGTCTTCTCCGTACCATAAATTTAAATTTTTCGTATCAAATACTACTTTCTTTGGTGCAGTCTCGATTTTCTCCTCGTTTTTCACCTGTACATTTACTACTGTTGCTACCATTTGAATTCCCCTTTCATCCATTTCCAACTTATTTTCGATTTCGTAACCATAAGACAAATATATTGATAAAGAGCAACAAACCTAACAAAACAATCATCCCAGCAGCTGCTACATACTGAAATTCTTCTTGCGGCCTACTCATCCAATTAAAAATTTGAATTGGTAAAACTGTAAATCTATCAAACATACTAAATGGAACATAATTTGCAAATGCAAGTGCCCCGATAACTAATAACGGTGCCGCTTCTCCAATCGCTCTTGAGATCGCTAACGTACAACCCGTTATAATTCCTGGGAAAGCATATGGCAATACAATTTGATACATCGTTTGCCACTTCGTAGCACCTAATCCGTAAGAAGCTTCTAATAATGAGCTTGGCACAGATCGTATCGCTTCTTGACTCGCTACAACAACTGTCGGTAAAACGAGTAAACTCATCGTCAGTGCCGCCGCAATAATACTCTCCCCTAAATGAAGAGCATATACAAAAATAGTTAAGCCGAGTAATCCAAATACAACGGAAGGTACTCCTGCTAACGTTTGATTATTAATTTCTATTACCTTTTTAAATATAGATTCCTTCGCATATTGCTCTAAATAAAGAGCAGTCCCGACTCCAAATATAAAGGAGACTGGTATAACAATACTCATAAATAATATTGTTCCTGACAAAGCTGCAGCAATCCCAGCTTCTTTCGGATTACGCGAAGCGAAGTTTATAAAGAAATCTAACGAAAGGTAACTTATACCTTTTTCAAAAATTTGAAAAAGTAAAATAAGCAGTATTACTATTGAAAATAAAATTGCTATATAAAATAATAATTTGTAAACTCGGTCTTTTAAAAAGCGTGCTGCCATATTTTTTTGTATTTTTTTATGATTCAACATTCGCATATTATGTCACCCTCCTAAAGCGGCGCATAATAGACTGCGAAATGATGTTCATGATAAAAGTAAATAAGAATAAAGTTGCGCCTACAGCATACATGCTGTAATAAGTAATTGTTCCATGCGGAGCATCACCTAAACTCACTTGCACAATATAGGCTGTTAGCGTTTGAATAGAGTGTGTCGGATCGAGCGATACATTCGGTGTAGATCCCGCTGCAATTACAACGATCATCGTTTCACCAATTGCTCTGGAAGCAGCCAATATGACCGCTGCCATAATCCCTGTAAAAGCCGAAGGAAACACGACTTGTTTTACCATCTCAAACCGAGTTGCTCCAAGTGCTAACGAAGCTTCTTTCGTTCCTTTCGCTACAGCTCTCATCGCGTCTTCAGATAGAGATGCAATTGTAGGTATCATCATAAAGCCAATAACAATACCTGGACTAATCGCATTAAAAAACTGTAAATCTGGTATAATCCGTTGTAAAAGCGGTGTGACAACTGTTAATGCAAAAAAACCATATACAATTGTCGGGATACCTGCTAATAGTTCTAACATCGGTTTTAATACTTTCCTTGCACCGTTTGAAGCATATTCGCTTAAAAATACGGCACAGGCTAAACCGATAGGAATTGCGACGAGCATGGCAATTACTGTTACAAGGAACGTTCCACATATAAGTGGTAATATACCGAATTTAGGATCTTCAAAAAAAGGTAACCATTCTTTTCCCGTCAAAAAGGAGAGTAATGGTATTTTTTGAAAAAACATCAATGTTTCATTTGCCAATGTGAAAATAATTCCAAGTGTCGTTACAATAGACACGCTAGCAATTATTTTTAGTAATAATGGAACGATTCGATTGATTCGCTGCGTTTTTTTTCTTTGTTTTGTATTTCTTTCAATCAAATGTTGCACAGAAAATGTAATTTGACTTTTGTCATTATGAGCCAAAGATGAAAACCCCTTTCCACCCTGACATTACCTTTTTATTTCTGTTAACATCCGCAGCTGTTCATTGTATTTTTCTTTTGGTAATTTTACATATCCAACCTCTTCAGCAAGATTACCTACATGTTGAATCATAAACTCAATATAATTTGCTACATTCATTTTATTTCGGATAGATGCATCATTCACATAAGCGAATAGCGGCCTAGATAATGGCTTATACTTACCTGATTGAATAGTATCTTTCGTCGGAAGTACACCATTCACTTTTATTGCTCTCACCTTATCTCGATTGGCCATATAATAAGCATATCCTACAAAAGCAATGGCATTTTTATCATTCATTACCCCTTGCATAATAACTTGATCATCTTCAGACAAAGAGACTTTTTTAACAATGCGACTATTTTGTAAGATGACATTTTGAAAATAATCATACGTACCAGAGTCTACACCTGGTGCATAAAACTTCACCTGTTCACGTGGCCATGATGAATGAATTTGTGACCATCGCTTTTCGCTTCCATCTTCACTCCATAATAGACGTAACTCGTCTACCGTCATATTGTCTACCCAAGTATTTTGGCGATTCACAACAATCGTAAGGCCATCGTAAGCGACTTCAAACGGTGTAAACTGAATGGAGTTTTTCTTCATTTCATTTTCTTCTACTTGTTTCATTGCTCTCGAAGCATTATTTATATCTACTTCTCCTTTGCTGAAACGATTAAATCCTCCTCCTGTTCCAGAAACACTGATGGAAATTTTCACGTTTGGATGCACCTTTGTATATTCCTCCGCTACCGCTTCTATAATAGGAAAAACTGTTGAGGATCCATCAACTCTCACTTCTCCCATTTCATTCGCAGCAAATGCAGTAGACGTGCCAACATAAAGGAAACATGTCGACAGCATGAAAACTTTAATCGATGCACTTATCCATTTCACGTGTTCTTCCTCCTAGAAGTAACCGGAAATAACAGGATTACAGATATAAGAATACTGCTAAACTATTAATTCGGTTTTAATTGTTTGTAAAAGTTTTGTAAAGTTCCACAAGAATCAACATTAAGTAAAAATTCAATCCGTAGCCATTGTTCATCTTCACTGATGATAAGTATCATGTATGAGGCCCTTGATTTTCCGATATGATATGCTTGTCCACTTTATTAAAACGTATGCATGAACCATAAAAAAAAGCACACTATCATTTCAGATAGTGTGCTTTTTTACAACTTTTTTATTCATCATCTTGCTTTTTATTTTTATTTTTCTTATCTATTTCCTCTTGTGTAGCTTCGCCATTTTCTATTTTTTTCAAATCAAAGTACGCATCCATAATGTCACGGCTAATATAACCGTTAATACCTGATTTATCATCTACCCAAGGTACAACAACAGAAAATGCTACTTCAGGGTCTTCAAGTGGCGCATAACCTACTAACGTTAAGTTATATGTCTCTTTACGTTCATTTTTTGCATTTCTACCAATCTCTTTATCTCCGCCATACACAGTTTGGGCTGTACCTGTTTTACCAGCAGCTTTATATGGTGCACCTGCAAAGTATTTCGCAGCTGTACCACCAGACTCATTAAATACTTGTCTAAATCCTTCCTGAACGCGTTTAATTTGTGATTCAGGCATATCAATACGATTTAGTACTTTCGGTTCCATTGAATGAACCACTTTTCCAACTTCGTCTGGTTTCACTGCCGGTTGACGAATTTCTTTTACAACTTGCGGCTGCATACGATAACCACCATTTGCAATTGTCGAAACATATTGTGCTAATTGAAGTGGTGTATACGTATCATATTGTCCAATTGATAAATCTAATAGGAAACCTGGCTGAGTTCCTTTACCTGTTTGACCCGCAGATTCATTCGGTAAATCAATACCGGTTTTTACGCCAAGTCCAAACTGTCCGAAATAATAACGCATCGTATCAAATGCTTTTTGTGGTATATCTAACGTACCACCTCTCACATATGGAACACCTGCGATATTCATCGCTGTTTTAAACATATATACGTTAGAAGACATTTTTAATGCTGTCAGATCATTAATATATCCCATCGTCTTCCAAGAAGATTTTTTCGGCGTTCCTTTCAATACGATTGGCTCATCGAGTTGAACTGAACCTGGTTGAATCGCATTTGTTTGATATCCTGTAAGTACTGTCGCACCTTTTACAGTTGATCCCATCGGATAAGAGCTTGTCATCGTTCCTAATGCGAAATCTTGCACTTTCGTTTCGCCATTTTCTTCCACTAACTGTTTCCCTGCCATAGATAAAACTTCACCATTTTTTGGATTCATCATTACAACGAATGCACGATCTAAAAGAGGTTGTCCCCCTTTATATCTCAATAAATTTTTAGTGATAATTTCTTCTACACGCTTTTGTAATTCCATATCAATTGTTAAATTCAGATTATTACCACTTTGTCCTTTTGATACATTAATCGTTTCTAAAATATTACCGTTTTTATCTGTAATATTTTTCACTTCTGCTTTATTACCGTGCAAACTATCTTCATATTGCTGCTCAAGATAACTTTTTCCTACGCGGTCATTTCGATTATAATCACGAACAAGATAGTAATCTAGTCTTTCTCTAGGTAAACCTTCATCAGACGTTGACACCCCGCCAAGTACACTTCGGAATAAATCATCATAAATATACTTTCGATCCCAATCAACATTCGTATCTACGCCCGGTAATGCTGCTAGATTTTCACTAATAATCGCGTATTCTTGTTCTGTAGCATCCTTTTTAATGACTTGTGGCGTCATCGCATATCCGCCGTCCATTTTGCTTTTAATTGCTAGCACTTCTAAATCTTTTGCGGATAATTGATTCACTTCTTCTTCTGTCACGCGATTTCGTTGACGCTCATCTAATTCTTTATCGTCAATTTTTTTATCTTTTAACTCTTGACGATCTTTATTTGTAATTTTTTCTTTAGCTTCCTCTTTATGCATAGCAAGCCAATAATCTTTTTTATCGCGATCTGTTAATTTATCTGTCGGTACTTCAATCAAATCTGCTAGTTTTTCCGCTGTTTCTAAGCGAGCCTCTGCAGTTGATCCTTTCATTTTTGTAAATGTAATCGTACGTACAGCTGCATTATCTACTACAGCTCGCCCATAACGGTCAAATATTTTCCCACGTGGTACAGGATTACTTATCGTCGAGTTTTCTTTCCTCTCCACTTCATTCTTATATTCCTCACCGCGAACAATTTGTACATAACCAAGCCTTACAATAACCGCGGAGAACATTAAAAACACGCAGAAAAACAGCACGTTTAACCGAAAAGGAACGTGAGTCTTTTTCTTTTGTTGTTTCTGCTTCTTGCTCATACAAACCCCCTCTACCAACAGCTATGTAATGTGAAAGGGACACCTTCATACAGGTGTCCTCACTGCTGTCTTACATCTTTTTCTATTCTAGCATAAAACAACCGAGAAGTTAACCTTCTGGTTCTGTTTGATTCTGCGCAGTCGCTTGCGTTACAACACTTGTTTTACTCGCATTTCCCTCATCATATTTGACATTTTTAACTGCAAAATAAATAAGAAAATGTCCTGCACCTAAAATACATAATAAGTAAGGTAAACTTTTTTCAGGCGGAAAGAATAGTACAGCACATAAAAAACTTAAAATCGAGCAAATTCTTCCTGCATTTAACCATAATTCCCGGACAACTACATACTCTACACGCCACTCTCTCGCATTTTTCGCTCTGCCAATTACATCATATGTCATGGACCCGTACGGAACGAGCAAAATGGGGTATGCAATCGCAATACACGCTGCATAAATAAGTAATTTGGCGTATGTAACATTGAATATAACTAAAAATACGACAGCATATAAAATAATGCCTCCAAGCAAAATTGCTTTTTTTCGCCATTCTTTCTTTAACATACGAGTAACTAAATAGTAACACACAAATGATACAGCCGAATTTACTAAGCTATACTTCCCTAATGCGAGCTCACTGTCAGTTGCTAAATACACGTACACGGAAATCACAAAAATAAATGTTCCCTCTCTCAGCCCTTGAAAAAAATGAGCACGTGTAATTCTCCCCCAATTTTTATCAATCTGCCGCTCTTTCAATACTTGTACAATTTCATACCGTCCTTCACATTCTCTCTTAGATACAAAAAAGCTTAAAATGACAGCAATTGCAAATAACAGTAACGAAAGAAAGAATATGACTGTATAGCCACTCCATTTTTCCATACGTGAAATTGTGTATCCAGCTGCTATCGGTCCAATCATGCCAGAGAAGGATGTAAGAAGTCCAAGAAACCCATTAAAGAAATCTCTTGTTTCTGGTTCTGTAATCTCAAATGTTAATAAGTTAAACGCGAGCCAGTAAAAACCATATCCGACTCCTAAAAGAGCCCCCATTAATAAAATATAGTGAGAAGCGCTTTTTCCCGCTACTAAAACAACGATAAAAAAAATTGCTAACGTGCCTACGCCTATTCGTAACAAGATTGAGCGATCAATACGTTTCGCTAATTTCCCACCTATAAGAAATGTGAGAGGCTGTAATACAACGCTGGCCAAATTATACAAGCCAAGATTCACATAATTTTGTGTTTGTTTCCATAAATAAATATTAACAAACGTATTCGATAAAGAAATTGCGAGCGTGTATAAGCCTCCAATAAGGAGCAATAACACTAAATCCCGATTAACTTCAACGTCACCAATTATATGTTTCAACTTCATACACAACTCTCCTTTACTTCATGTTCTAGTCTTCCAAAGACAAGCCCAATTATGTAAAAGGAAAGCATAGAAAAAAAGCTAGGAGCATTCTCCTAGCTTTTTTCTATCGTTATTACAATTATTTTGCTTCTTGGTAACGTTTTTCAGCAGCGTTCCAATCTACAACGTTCCAGAATGCACCGATGTAGTCCGGACGACGGTTTTGGTAATTTAGGTAATAAGCATGTTCCCAAACATCTAAACCAACAACTGGAGTTTTACCTTCAGTTAGAGGAGAATCTTGGTTTGGTGTGCTTGTTACTTCTAACTCACCATTGTTTACTACTAACCAAGCCCAACCAGAACCGAAACGAGTTGCGCCAGCTTTTGCGAATTCTTCTTTGAATGCATCGAAGCTACCGAATTTCGCTTCAATTGCAGTTGCAAGTTCGCCTACTGGTTGTCCGCCGCCGTTTGGAGATAAGATTGTCCAGAAGAATGTATGGTTAGCATGTCCGCCACCATTGTTACGTACTGCTGTACGGATTGCTTCTGGTACTTCGTTTAAGTTTGCAACTAATTCTTCTACGCTTTTGTCAGCTAATTCTGCATGACCTTCTAAAGCAGCGTTTAAGTTTGTAATGTACGTGTTATGGTGTTTTGTATGATGGATGTTCATTGTTTCTTTGTCAAAGTGAGGCTCTAAAGCATCATACGCGTAAGGTAAATTTGGTAATTCGTGTTTTGCCATTGTTATATTCCTCCCAGTTTATGTATTGCCACTTAAGTGACATACAACTTCATTCTACCCTAATTGCCATAGGGTGCAAACAAATAAATCACATTGTCTTGCTATCATTAACGTAGCAAAATTCCCACTTCTTTTCAATTAAAATGCTCATATATTCCGTAAAAAAAGCTCCCTTCTACAAGGAAGCTTCCTACTGACGTAATAAACATGTGAAATGGATATGGACCCTGTAGGACTCGAACCTACGACCGGACGGTTATGAGCCGTCTGCTCTAACCAGCTGAGCTAAGGGTCCACAATTATGTATGTAACAATATATCAAATAAAGGAATTCCTATCGGATATATCCTTTAAGAAATGTAAGATAAATTTACCATATAGAAAAGAAAAGTGTCAATTGTATTTTTCTCATGTGAAAGAAGAAAATTAATAAAAAGAAATTTAGTTATCTCTACTATATGTAAATATAATATATCTTGAGATTCTCTAGATTCCTACGTTACAATGATTTTATACATACATAAAGGAAGTGAATCTATGTCCATATTTACCCAATTAGCAAAAAGCGTATATTCGCCTAAAGATATGGCGCTATTCCGTTTTCAAAAAATCGGAAAAACCATTTTGTATATTATGCTACTTTGTCTAATCACTACTATTCCAAGAACATTCTTTTACGGTAGCTTTATCCAAGATAGTGTTACTATGGTAAATCAAGCTATTGAAAAAGATTTACCTGATTTCAAAATCGAAAATGGTGAACTAAAAGCTGATATTGAACAACCTATTCAAAAGGAAGAGGGAGATGCTCTTTTCGTATTTGATCCCAATACAACAGATATAGAACAATATCAAAATAAAACTGGTTTATTTATTTTAAAAGATAAAGTAGTTTCTATAGGAAATGGTCAAACACAAACATACTCCTATAATGATTTATTAGGGACATCTCTTGAGAAGAAAGATTTGCAAGATTTTATTTCTGTATTCGATAGTATTTATCCAATTTTACTAGCCGTTATCGGTGTGTTAGTATACCTATTCCAATTATTTATTACTTTCTTAGGAATTACTTTACTTGCGTTTATAGGTTCTGCTATGAGCGGTCAACGTAAATTATCTTATAAGCAAGTATGGACATTAACTGCTTACAGCTACACAATTCCAACAATCTTCTTTATGATTATGGATTTATTCAAAATCGTTGTACCTGGTTCAACATTCATTTATATCGCAGTTGTTTTAATTGTTCTATACTTAACGATTAAAGAAGTTCCAAAACCGAAAGAAAAATAAGAACGAAAAAAATGCCTAAATAGGCATTTTTTTTTTGGACAAGCATATATTCCTAGCAAAGGAGTGAAGAATATGAAGAGATTAGGTATATTCTTATTCGTGCTTGTTCTTGGTTATATATTTTATTACGATATAAAAATCGGCACTTTACCGATGTTAAGTTCATATAAAAAAACTAATGCGGCCCAAACGTTAAAACAAGAAAGTACAGATACAAAACAAAATAAAGAGAACAAAACAGAAACAAAAAAAGAAACAGATGTCACTTATAAAACAATAGAAGTCAAAACAGGTGATACGGTTCTTTCCATTACAGAAGCGATTAATAAGAAGAAAATTCCTTCTATCGAAAAAGTAATTGATGATTTTAAACAATTAAATAAAAATACATCTGCTACAAAAATACAAATTGGAAAGTCTTATAAATTCCCGTTATATCAATAAGCGATCACTTAATCCTTGTCAATTACATAAAGGCGCTGATACAATAGTAAAAGTGAAACCGAGCACTTCGGTTTCTATAGCCCTGTATCACGTATACTATCATTGATATGAGGGACTAAATAAGAAACTTCTTTCATAAGGAGAGCGATCTATTCGTGAATGAAATGACTCATCGTACAAAAACACGTCCAGTTAAAGTCGGTAATTTAACAATTGGCGGTAATAATGAATTAATTATACAAAGTATGACAACAACAAAAACACATGATGTTGAAGCAACAGTTGCTGAAATTAAACGTTTAGAAGAAGCTGGCTGTCAAGTCGTGCGTGTTGCTGTTCCAGACGAACGCGCAGCAAATGCTATTGCTGATATTAAAAAACAAATCAACATTCCACTTGTTGCTGATATTCATTTTGATTATCGCCTTGCTTTAAAAGCAATTGAAGGTGGCATTGATAAAGTACGTATCAATCCAGGTAACATTGGTCGTCGCCATAAAGTAGAAGCTGTTGTAAATGCAGCAAAAGAACGCGGTATTCCAATCCGTATCGGTGTAAACGCAGGTTCATTAGAGCGTCACATCTTAGAAAAGTACGGATACCCAACTGCAGATGGTATGGTCGAGAGTGCCTTACATCACATTAAAATTTTAGAGGACTTAGATTTCCACGATATTATCGTATCTATGAAAGCCTCTGATGTTAATTTAGCAATTGAAGCATACGAAAAAGCTGCACGTGCTTTTGATTATCCATTACATTTAGGTATTACAGAATCTGGAACATTATTTGCCGGAACTGTAAAAAGTGCCGCTGGTCTTGGAGCAATCTTAAATAAAGGCATCGGAAATACACTACGTATTTCATTAAGTGCTGACCCAGTTGAAGAAGTAAAAGTTGCCCGTGAACTATTAAAGTCATTCGGTCTTGCATCTAATGCAGCAACACTTATTTCTTGTCCAACTTGCGGTCGTATTGAAATTGATTTAATTAACATCGCTAACGAGGTAGAAGAATACATCTCTACACTAAAAGTACCAATTAAAGTTGCAGTACTTGGTTGCGCTGTAAATGGTCCTGGTGAAGCTCGTGAAGCTGATATCGGTATTGCCGGCGCACGTGGAGAAGGATTATTATTCCGTAAAGGGCAAGTTGTTCGTAAAGTACCAGAAGAAATCATGGTAGAAGAACTGAAAAAAGAAATCGACGTAATCGCTGCTGAAATGGCTGCTGAACGAGAAAAAGAAAAAGAAAAAGAAACACAAGAACAATAAAAAGAAGGTTGCCCACAATATTTGTGAGCAACCTTCTTTTCTACGTAAAAAAAGCTCGTCAGTTATATAACTGACGAGCTTTTACTTTGCACATTTTGGACAACGACCGTATATTTCAAACTTATGACCTGTTACTTCATAACCGTTAAAATCTTTATTCATAAAATCCATCGGGCAGGAAGTAATCTCTTTCGTTCCCCCACAATCTAAACAAATAAAATGATGATGATGCTCCATAATAGAACATGTAAAACGAAAATGTTTTTCACCATTTAATTCCGTTTGTTCTAAAACACCGATTTCAGCAAACACCGTTAAGTTACGATAAATCGTATCAAAGCTAAGACCCGGATAATCATCCTTCATATGCTCTAAAACGTCTTTCGCCGTTAAATAACGATTGTGAGCTGCAAATAACCTGAGCATTTCTTCTCTTTTCCCAGTATGTTTGTATCCTTTATCTTTCATTAGGCGTAAAGCTTCTGTTAGATTCATATCTATCCCTACTTTATGCAGTTTTTTTCTTTTTCCATAAAATCGCACCAATTAAAATAAGAACTGCTATCATAACAATTGTACCACCTGGTGCTAGATTAAGTTGATATGAAGCAAACATTCCACCAATTACTGCAATTTCACCAAATAAAATGGAAAAGAAAATTGTTTGTTTAAATCCATTTGCAATACGAATACTTGCTGCAACTGGTAATGTCATTAATGATGATACGAGAAGAACCCCTACTACACGCATTGATACTGCAATGACAAGAGCAACCAATATAATGAAAATGAAGTGAATCCACTTTGCACTCAAACCAGTTGATACAGCGTATTCTTCATCAAACGATAGTAAAAATAACTCTTTGTATAATAAAGTAATCGTTACAATAACAACAATTGCTACAATGCCAATAATGATTAAATCCGTACTTGTTACAGCACTTACACTCCCAAATAAATAACTAAATAAATCTGTGTTAAATCCATTTGCAAGTGATATAAAAATAACCCCAATCCCCATTCCTGCTGAAAGAATAATCGGAATTGCTAATTCTTGATAATGTTTATATACAGTACGTAATTTTTCAATTAGTAACGCCCCACCAATAGAAAAAACCATCCCCATATATAAAGGATTTAAAAATCCTCCTGTAAAAATTGTTTTTTCTAGTAGTAAACTTGCAGCAATACCCGATAATGTCACGTGACTTAATGCATCCGCAATAAGCGACATACGGCGAATGACAACAAACACACCGATAAGCGGTGCAACAAGTCCTATTAAAATTCCTGCATATAAAGAGTTACGTAAAAAGTCATATTGTAAAAAATCTTGTATCATTATATCCTCCCGTGATGCTCATGCTCGTGCTCTAAACGATGAACATGATGTCCATATAAGACGGACATTTCTGCATCTTCTAACTCTCGGAACTTCTCTACATTTCCATGAAAATGTAGATGTTGGTTTAAGCATGCAACATGTGTTACCTTTTCCGTAACAGCTCCCATATCATGAGTAACGAGAATTAATGTGATTCCTAACCTTTTGTTTAAATCCTCTAATATCTCATAAAAACTTTCTACATTCTTCACATCAATTCCAACAGTGGGCTCGTCCAAAATAAGTAATTCAGGATCACTAACGAGCGCACGAGCAATAAATACACGCTGTTGTTGTCCACCAGAAAGCTCTCCGATATTGCGCCCTTGAAACTCACTCATCCCTACATCAGCAATCGCTTTTTCTACCTTTTCCTTATCGCTTTTCGTGAAAAAGCGAAACAGCCCTTTTTTCGAAACGAGTCCCATTGATACAACTTCAAAAACAGTTGCCGGAAAACCAGAATTAAAGCTATTTGCCTTTTGCGACACATAACCAACTTTGTTCCATTCTTTAAACTTCTTACTATCAACACCAAACAAACGAATACTTCCCTGTTTTGGCTTTAAAACGCCTAATAAACATTTTAACAAAGTTGATTTCCCAGAACCATTTGGCCCAACTAAACCTAAAAAAGCTCCCTTCGGAACTTGCAAATTAATATCTTCTAACACATTTCGATCTTCATATCGAAACGACAATCCTTCTATTTCTAATATATTATTCATAGCATCTCACCTATTTTAATTCAGAATGATTCCGATTTATATCTATTTGAATTATAGTACAGCTTATTATAGTTGTAAACCAATCTGCCTAAAATATATCAATTTTTTCAAGAAACCTTACTATTATAACAAAAAGCAGAGAAAAATTCTCTGCTTTCGAAAAATATTCCTATAAAGTGAAACTTTAATCAGTGGGGGTTTTCTTCATCCCCCACTGATTATTAGTTGAACTAATCGGACGTTAACGGACAGTTGATCTCCCACCTAACTTCTTTGCTCCAACTGAATTTTGAGGTGGGAGTTTACTGTCCGTTAACGCGGGATAAAATGAAACCTTAATCAGATGAGGCCATCCCCTACTGATTATTTACCCTCAAATAGCGGGATACGTATTTTAGTGAATAGCCGATTTAAACTTACCACCATTTGTCTCTTGCGTACTCATAATCGTAACAAATGCATTCGCATCAATTTCATACACAATTGATTTTAGCTTTGTCACTTCCAGACGCGTTACAACTGCATAAATAACTTCTTTTTCTTTATCCGTGTAACCACCTTTTGCTACAAGCTTTGTAGTTCCACGACCAAGACGATGTAAAATCGCATTTGATACTTCTTCATATTGATCTGATACAATTAAAACTGCTTTCGTTTCATCTAAACCTTGAATGACTGTATCAATTGTTTTGAATGCAATATAGTACGTCATAACAGAATACATAGCTTGTTCAACACCAAATACAAATGCTGCCCATGCAAAAATGAATAAGTTCACAAACATTACAAATTCGCCAACAGAGAAAGGTAATTTCTTCGTTAATAAAATACCCATAATTTCTGTTCCGTCCATTGATCCACCATGGCGAATAACGAGCCCTACACCAATACCTAAAATAAGACCACCAAACACTGTTGCTAAAATTGGCTCTGTTGTAAATGGCGGAACAGCATGTAACGTTGATTCAATAAACGCTAAAGCTACAATACCGAACGCCGAAGATAGCATGAACGTTTTCCCGATTTGCTTATAACCTGAATACATAAATGGGATATTGAGAATAACGACTAAAGTAGAGAAACTTAACCACCAAATATTAGGAGTAAGATAATCTAATATAAGAGAAATACCAATAATTCCACCGTCAATAATTTTATTTGGCATTAAAAATAGTTCAATCGCTACCGCTGCGCATGCTGCTCCAAAAATAATCATAACTAAACGATAAATAAGATGGATAACGCTTTCTTTTCGATGTTGCTTCTGCTCCATAAATCCTCCCTATACTCTTTTTCTATAGTTTTGTCCTTATATTATAACATACGCTTCTTTTTCACATGAAAAAAGAAACTCTATACGAATATGTACAAGCTACGTACTCATATATTTCGATAGAAGAACGTGTGAAGGAGGATAACTCGATGAATCTCATTAAACAACTTGTAAATAAAAAATTAAATCATATTTCTACAAAAGAGTTATTGAAATATAGTAAAGAATATGAAGTCTCTATTACGACTGCCCAAGCTGATCAAATTGTTTTACTTATGAAAGGAAAGAATATTAACATTTACGATAATGACGAACGACTAGAGCTCTTAAAACAAATAGCAAAAGTAACCTCCCCCGCTACTGCCCAACAAGTAAATACCTTATTTCAACAACTACTAAAATAAGGAGGGGAAAATCCCCTCCTTATTGCTTATTGCGCTTTAATTTTCTCAAGAATTCCTTCATCAAAAGTACCATTTTTCAGCATTTCGATTTCTAATTTATATGGTGGCTTCTTATCTTTTTTATCTTCACCTACATATGGCGTTTCAAGAATTTTTGGTACGTGCATTAACTGCGGATGATGCACAATATGATGTAATGCTTTATAACCGATATGACCGAAGCCGATATTTTCATGACGGTCCTTTCCTGCACCGCGTACATTTTTACTATCATTAATATGAAGTACCTGCAAACGATCAATACCAACAATCTTATCGAATTCGTTTAATACGCCGTCAAAATCATTTACAATATCATATCCTGCATCGTGCGTATGACACGTATCAAAGCATACTGATAATTTCTCATTATATTTTACACCATCAATAATCTTTGCAATTTCTTCAAAGCTACGACCGCATTCTGTTCCTTTTCCTGCCATTGTTTCTAACGCAATGTTAACCGTCTGTTCTGGCGTTAACACTTCATTAAGCCCTTTAATAATTTGTTGAATACCAGCATCCGCTCCTGCCCCAACGTGCGCACCTGGGTGAAGAACGATTTGTTTCGCCACACCTAATGCCGATGTTCTTTCAATTTCCATGCGAAGGAAGTCTACACCTAATTGGAATGTTTCTGGCTTCGTCGTATTCCCAACATTAATAATATATGGCGCATGTACGATAATTTCCTCAATACCGTTTAGTTCCATATGTTTTCTTCCTGCTTCTATATTCAATTCTTCAATTGGTTTTCTTCGTGTATTTTGCGGCGCACCTGTATAAATCATAAACGTCGTTGCACCGTATGAAACAGCCTCTTCACTTGCTGCTAATAACATTTTCTTACCACTCATGGAAACATGAGATCCAATCTTTAACATACAATCACCTCTTCAATATACAATAGATATAATGATAGCATAATTTGTAGAAATATGTAGTGAATTGTTTGTTCCTAAAACACTACGCAAATTGTAACTAGCTACAACGAAACTTTAATCAGTGTTTTTTCCAGTCCCCACTGATTATTATCCCGCAAATAGCCAGATAAAAAAAGATAAGGGGGCTCCCCTTATCTTTTTTTATTGCTATATTTTTTCTTCACTTTATCACGTTCTGTTGCAAGTTTACGTTTATAGTTTGGTTTTACTTTTTTCGGCTTTTTAATAACTTTTGTTGCCATAACGTCAAGCTCATCATTTGGTTTCTTACGGCTCTTACGACGACGACGTTCACCTAAATCCGCCCACTCATCTCCGCGTAAATCTACATGCTTGAACTCAATATGACGTTGTTTTTCTAAACTATCTAACGCTTCTTCGTTTGCTGGATCATAAATCGTCACTGCAATACCTGAATGCCCTGCACGTGCTGTTCTTCCAACACGGTGAACGAAGAAATCTAAGTCTGATGGAAGTTCGTAGTTAATAACATGACTAATTCCTTCAATATCAATACCACGTGCTGCTAAATCAGTTGCAACAATATATTGGAATTCAAGGTCACGAATCTGTTTCATCATTTTTTTACGATCACGCGGTGATAAATCTCCGTGAATTCGTCCAACTTTTAAACCACGTTCCATTAATCCGTCAGCAACCTGATCCGCCATCTTCTTCGTATTCGTGAAAACAACTGCTAAATACGGTTTAAATTGTAGCAACATTTTGTTCACTAAATCGATTTTGTTACGATGTTTAGAAGGTACTAAATAATGTTCAATATTCCCAGCCGCAACTTGTTTTGGATTGATATGAATATGCTCTGGATTCTCCATATATTTCTTCAGAAACGGTTTTAGTTTTTGAGGAATTGTTGCAGAGAAAACTAGCATTTGCAAGTTTCTAGGCATGCGTGCTGCAATTTTGTCTACATCATGAATGAATCCCATATCAAGCATTAAGTCTGCTTCATCGACAATAATCGTATTTGCTTTATGAACAAATAGCGCTTGCTCTTCTACTAAATCTTTAATACGTCCTGGTGTTCCAACTACAATATGAGGTTGTTTTTTCAACTTTTCAATTGATCGTTGTTTATCAGTTCCACCAATTAAACAGCGTGCTGTAATCATTTGATCTTCCGCACAAAACTTTGTTAATTTCACGATTTCTTCGTAAATTTGTTGTGCTAACTCACGAGTAGGCGCTGTAATAACAAGTTGTACTTCTTCACGACTTGCATTAATTCTGTTCAATGTAGGAAGTAAGTATGCATGTGTTTTCCCAGAACCTGTTTGGGATTGTCCAATTACACTTACACCTTTTTTCACGACCGGGAAAATTTTCTTTTGAATTCCTGTCGGCTCTGTAAAGCGTAGTTCACGAACTGCATCTATTAAAAATGGTTTAAAATCATACTGTGTAAAAGTTTGTTGTGTCATAAGTTACACCTTCTTTCTAAATTTCTACTGCGCGCACAAATCAGTCAAGTCTACATTATATCGAAATCTACAAGTAAAATCCATCTTTAGTTTAGGTTTTTCCTTCAAAAACTAACCTTCTTCCCTCTTATTGCATATTGTATGTGTATATACCTAACTGAAGAAAGGAGGATTTCTCACATGTTTCCAAAATCCCCTACAAGGCAAATGTATCCGAATCCAGGACAGCAACCTTATACACCATATCCAACTCCACAGCTACCACCGATGGCACAAAAAAAGAAAGGGTTCCTTGCTAAACTCTTTAAAAAACACGATCCAACCGAGCCTTTCATGCAAATGGTTCCACCTTATCGACAAATGGAAGGACCGCCGCCAATGATGCACCAGCACCAGCAACCGCCCCCCCAATATCAACAACAATACCAACAACAATACCCGCAGCAATACTCACAACAATACTCACAACAATACTCACAACAATATCAACCATACATGCAGCAACATCCAGAGCAAATGATTCCCCCTCAAATGTATGAATCAAATGAAACGCGCGGTGGTACAGCAACTACAGCAGCAAGTAGCGGCATCGGCAGTTTTTTTGCGAATTTAATTTCGAATCCAACTAATATGATAAACAATATTGAGAAAGTATCCCAAGTCGTTCAATCTGTAAGCCCTGTCGTCGAACAGTACGGTCCTATTATGCGTAACCTACCAAGCATTGTTAAAATCCTCACCTCTGGAAAAAGTACGGATGAAAATCCAACTGAAGATCAAGCTGAAGACATAGCAGAAAAAGTTGAAGTAGCAACTCCGCCTCCTCCACAAAAAAAAAGAAAAAGAAAAAAAATAGTGATTGAGCCTGTCATAGAAAAAGAATTACGAGAGGAGCCTGTTCAAAAAATAGCAACAAAACCAAAACTATATGTGTAACAATCCTTTGTTTTCTATCCACTCCTCCTTTATAATGTAAAAGACTATGCACAAAAGTATCCCTTGTTTAGAAGGAGAGGATTACTCATATGAAAATTGTTAAAATTTCCCCTCGTGGTTATTGCTACGGTGTTGTGGACGCGATGGTTATTGCACGTAACGCCGCATTAGATACATCATTACCAAGACCTATTTATATTTTAGGTATGATTGTTCACAACAAACATGTAACAGATGCATTCGAAGAAGATGGCATCATTACATTAGACGGTCCAAGTCGATTAGACATTTTAGATAAAATCGAATCTGGTACTGTTATTTTCACTGCACACGGTGTTTCTCCAGAAGTTAAACAACGTGCAAAAGAAAAAGGTTTAACGACAATCGATGCCACTTGTCCAGATGTTACAAAAACACATGACCTTATTGAAGCAAAGAAAGCTGAAGGTTACCATGTCATTTATATCGGCAAAAAAAATCATCCAGAACCAGAAGGCGCAGTTGGTATTGCACCTGACATCGTTCACCTTATCGAAAGAGCTGATGATTTAAAAACATTAGAAATTCCAACGGATAAAATTTTAGTTACAAATCAAACAACGATGAGCCAATGGGATGTTCAGCATTTAATGGAGGACATTCAGAAGAAATTCCCAACAGCAGAATTCCATAAGGAAATTTGTTTAGCAACTCAAGTGCGCCAAGAAGCGGTCGCTAAACAAGCTGATGTTGCAGACTTAACAATTGTTGTCGGTGATCCGAAAAGTAACAACTCAAACCGTTTAGCACAAGTATCACAAGAAATCGCTGGTACGAAAGCATACCGCGTTGCAGACGTAAGTGAGATTAAATTAGAGTGGCTACAAGGTGTAGAAAACGTAGCTGTTACAGCAGGGGCTTCTACTCCAACTCCAATTACGAAAGAAGTTATCGCTTTCTTAGATCAATATGACCCAATGAATCCCGCTACATGGGAGAGAGTCCGAAAAGTACCGTTACAAAAAATATTACCTCGTGTAAAAGTGAAAAAAGAACAATAATAAAAACCGTTGCCTATATGAGCAACGGTTTTTATTTTTCTTATACAAATGTAAATGGATCTGTATGTAATTGCGAAGCATGAATGTGTACATTGAGTTTCTTTGCATCCACTTTTTTTTGTAATTGCTTTTGCACACCTTGCTTCATTACCTTTTCAACGTTATGTCCTGGGTCAACTATATTTAAACCGAGCATCATCGCATCATGAGCAACATGATAATACATGTCACCTGTTACATATACATCCGCTCCTTTAAATTTAGCTTGATTGATGTATTTATTACCATCGCCACCAAGTACAGCTACTTTGCGCACTTTATCATCTAATTTCCCAACAACTCGTGCACCCTTTACATCTAATGATTGCTTTACATGTTCTGCAAACTGTCCAAGTGTCATTTCTTCTTGTAAGTATCCTATTTTCCCAAGCCCTAATGTTTCGCCTTTGTTATCAAGTGGATACACATCATACGCTACTTCTTCATACGGATGTGCTGTTACCATTGCTTTAATCACTTTTCGCTGTAGTGAAGCTGGAATAATCGTTTCGATTCGCACTTCTTCTACGCGCTCTAACTGTCCAGTTTCCCCGATATAAGGATTTGTCCCCTCTTGAGGTACAAACGTACCTGTACCCTCGCTACTAAACGTACAGTGGCTATAATTGCCGATATGACCAGCACCTGCGTCTCCTAATGCTTTTCGTACTTCTTCTGCATGAGTTACTGGCACAAACACAACAACTTTTTTCATTTCTTCTGCATATGTCGGTGCCAAAACTTCTGTATTTTGCAATCCTAACGCCTCAGCAAGTAAATCATTTACCCCGCCCTTGGCAACATCCACATTTGTATGCGCTGCATAAATAGCAATATCATTTTTAATACACGTTTCAATAATTCTTCCGTACGCTTTATCTGTATGAATCGCTTTTAACGGATTAAAAATCAAAGGATGATGCGCAATAATGACATTCGCTCCTAATTGAATCGCTTCCTCCACCACTTCCTCCGTTACATCTAACGCAATCAATACGTGCTGTACAGATTTATTAAGCGCTCCAATCTGCAGACCAATTTTATCTCCTTCCATCGCCAAATGCTTAGGATACATACTTTCAAATAAAGAAATAATTTCATAGCCATTTGGAATTTTACTCATGATAAAATCTCCCCTATCATTTTCATTTTCGCTTCTACTTCTGCACGTTTCGCTTTTGTTTCTTCAGAATCAGCCGCACGCTCTAACTGTTTTAAAATATTTTGGAAGTTTTTTAATTCTCCTTCCCATTTCTCAACGAAAGCTTCACCTTTTTCTTTTATTAAAAATGGACCCATAAACAATTCAGCTTGCTTATTTTCAGAGTAAGGCATTACGATGTTTCCACGCTCTCCTACTAAGATCTCGTAAATTTTCCCATCTTCTTTTACGATTTTTTCATGGATAAGCTCCCATCCATTTTCAATAAACCATTCACGGATGTGATGCGCTGCAATATTCGGTTGTAAAATTAAACGCGTTACACCTTCTAATTTTTCTTTACCACTTTCTAAAATGTCACGAATTAACGCTCCGCCCATTCCGGCAACCGTAATTACATCCACTTCTCCTGGCGCGATAACAGCTAATCCATTCCCTTTACGCACATCCACTTTATCTTGTAAGCCACTTTCAGCTACAGTTGCTTGTGCAGAGCGAAATGGTCCATCTACAACCTCTCCTGCAACTGCTTTTGTAGCAATATTATTTATAATTGTATAACACGGTAAATACGCATGATCCGATCCAATATCAGCAACTGTAGATCCTACTGGTATTTCACGCACAACTTCTTCTAATCGTTTTGAAAGCTTTACTTCATTCATGTATTTCCATTACTCCTTCTCTTGTCAGTCTGTCTCCATGATAATGAATTTGTAGTAGTTGTTGCAAGCCCATAACAACAATTCACTTCTCTATCACTCATCGTATTTTAGAAAATATAGAAAAACAAGCCCCTTGCATAAGCAAAAGGCTTGTCATACGGAACTTTATTTTTTCTTCGACAACCAATCAGCTACTTTACCCGCTTGATCAGCTGGAACTATATTTGGTGGCATATTTCCTTTTCCTTTCGAAATAACTTCTTGAATCTCTTCTTTCGAAAGTTTCCCACCAACCTTTTGTAAATTAGGCCCTACTGCCCCTTGTAACTGGTCACCGTGGCAGCTCGTACAGCTTTGCTTCACAATATCCTCTGGCTTCGATGCTGTTTGCGCTGGCTTTCCACCATTTTTTGCATCAGCTAACTCTTTAGATTTATTTAGCCCCTGAAATGAAAATACAAACATAACGATAATACCTAATGCTGCAATAAGAGCGAACGGAATCAGCGGATTACGTTTCATATCTCTTCTCCCCCCTCTATACCCCTAAATAGTTAGATGATTCAGTCATTTCCATTGTACTTGAAAACACTCTATCAGAAAAGAGTAAACTACTAATCGTTAAAAATATTCCATAAATTCAGTTTATTGTTTTTTATTGTTATATCGCTTATTATTTCGATAATTATTAACGTTTCTCATCATATTTTTCACTTTTCTACATATATTTTTGTATAGAATAAACAAAATTAATCGAAAAATCGAAAAATGAGCATTTGCAAATCAAAAGACAATTCTGTAAAATAAATTACAAGAAATTGTAATCGTTGCCGATAGCTAAAGTTTAACAAAAGTTAACAAAATAAAAAAGTTTACTTCACAAAGGTGAAGTAAACTTAAAAAGAACCTATTCTAAGAAATCCTTAAGACGCTTACTACGGCTTGGATGTCTTAATTTACGAAGTGCTTTTGCTTCAATTTGACGGATACGTTCTCTCGTTACGCCGAATACTTTCCCAACTTCTTCAAGCGTACGAGTTCGTCCATCATCTAAACCAAAACGAAGACGTAGAACATTTTCTTCACGATCTGTTAGTGTATCTAACACATCTTCTAATTGTTCTTTTAGCAATTCATACGCTGCATGGTCCGCAGGCGATGTTGCTTCTTGGTCTTCAATGAAATCACCTAAATGGGAGTCATCTTCTTCACCAATCGGTGTTTCAAGAGAAACTGGCTCCTGTGCAATTTTTAAGATTTCGCGTACTTTTTCTGGAGCAAGATCCATTTCTTCACCAATCTCTTCAGGAGATGGTTCGCGTCCTAAATCCTGTAATAATTGACGTTGCACACGAATTAACTTATTAATCGTTTCAACCATATGAACTGGGATACGAATTGTTCGTGCTTGGTCTGCAATCGCACGTGTAATCGCTTGGCGAATCCACCAAGTTGCATACGTACTAAATTTGAAACCTTTACGATAATCGAACTTTTCAACCGCTTTAATTAGACCCATATTCCCTTCTTGGATTAAGTCTAAGAAAAGCATACCACGGCCCACGTAGCGCTTTGCAATACTTACTACAAGACGTAAGTTTGCTTCTGCAAGACGACGTTTCGCTTCTTCATCGCCATCTTCAATACGCGTTGCAAGTCGAATTTCTTCTTCTGCAGATAGTAAATCTACACGACCAATTTCTTTTAAATACATACGAACAGGATCATTGATTTTAACCCCAGGTGGTACACTTAAATCATTAAGGTCGAATTCTTCTTCTGTTTTTGAAATTTGGCGATTATTAGGACCTTCTTCGTTGTCATTGTCACCAACTAAGTCAATCCCTTGTTCACCTAAATATTCATAGTATTCATCCATTTGATCGGATTCTATTTCAAATCCATTCATGCGTTCTGCAATCTCTTCATATGTAAGAACGCCACGTTTTTTTCCGAGCTCAGTGAGTTGTTCTTTCACTTGCTCAAGGGTCATTTCAGTTTCAATTTGTTTAGAACGAGCTGGTTTGTCAGCCATCTGTTCCCCTCCTTACGCGAGATACAAACATTCATTATACTAAAAATTTATCAAAAAAGCTATTTTCTCGCTTTTTGATTTTGTAAATATGCTACATAATATTTAGCAGCCTCTACAGGATCTGTTTTTTCCATTTGTTTTATCTTAAAGATGATTTCCGTCTTTTCAAGTTTTTCTTGATGACGTCTAAGCGTCTCCAAATGGCCTTGTAACACTTCTTCTGTGTATTCTGGATTAATAAATTCATCCGTCGAAATATCAGTGATAATATTTTTCAACTTCTCATCAGAGAGCCAACTTAAAAATGTTCCGACTGAAGGTTCATTTCCCTTTTCATAATATGCGTATAGTTCATATAAAATCCCTTTATGTTCTTCTGTGTGAAAATCTTCTATGTGGGATTCCATACGAACAGCCACTTCTGGACTTTGCAACATATGGTAAATAATTTCTCTTTCTGCCCTTTCAAAACCTGTTAACTTCGGTTTTGTTTGAACAATTTGAGACGGCTTAGAAACCTGCTTTACTTGTTTTTGCTGTACCTTTTGTTCTTTGCGATATTGGTGCAATTGATTCAAAAGTGTTTCCATTGAATACGAAAATTCTTGCGATAATGACTTCAAATATGATTCTGCCTGCATCGCATCCTGTAGCAACGATAACTCTTTTAAAACACTTTTCACATATTCTTCTTTGCCAGACTCATCTTGCAAATTTTTCCCTAAACGCAAATAATTTATTTTAAAACCAACAAAACTTATACTTGATTTCACAAGATTTTCAAAAGCAGTTGTCCCATATTGTTGCACATATTCATCAGGGTCAAGCTTATCTGGCAAGGATGTAACTTTCACTTGGCAACCAACTTTTAGCAATAATTGCCCTGCTTTCATCGTTGCTTCTCGCCCTGCTTTATCACCATCATAGCAAAGAACAACAGTTTCAACGTTACGTCGCAGAAGTTTTGCTTGTTCTTCAGTTAAAGCTGTTCCCATTGTCGCAACAGCTTCTTCCACACCACTTTTTACCGCAGCTAGTACGTCGGCATACCCTTCAAAAAGGACCACTTGCCCACGTTTTCTAATAAACGGCCTCGCTTGGTGGAAGTTATACAACAATTTACTTTTATGAAAAATTGGTGTTTCAGGGCTATTTAAATATTTCGGAGTATCATCTCCTAGCGCCCTTCCACTAAACGCTATCACTTTACCTTGTAACGTATAGATTGGAAACATAACCCTTCCACGGAAGCGATCATAATGACTACCATCCTTCTCGCTTCTTATGAGAAGACCAGCTTGTTCCATACTAGACAGCGATAAACCTCTTTTTTGTAAAATTTTCGTTGCTGCATCCCAAGCAGGTGACGCATAACCAATTTCAAACTTCTCAATCATCTCTTTCGTAATACCACGTTGTAACAAATACGAAAGTGCTTCATTTCCTTCTTCTGTATTTACTAATAAATGATGATAATACTTTTTCAAAAGTTCATGAGCCTGTTGCATGATGACAGTGTCATCAGATATGTCCTCTTGTTGTCCTTGCCCTGATGTATACTCTGCAACCGCAATTCCATTTCTTTCACCTAGCTTTTGAACAGCTTCAGTAAAAGCCAATCCTTCCATTTTCATTAGAAAGGAAAATACATTTCCACCTTCTCCACATCCGAAGCAATGAAAAATTTGCTTATCCGATGAAACAGAGAATGAAGGAGAATTCTCACCATGAAATGGACAAAGGCCGAAATAGTTACGTCCCTGTTTTCTAAGTTGAACGTATTCACCAATCACTTCTACAATATCCGATGACGTCCGAATCTGTTCAACAACTTCTTCGGGAATTCTGTTCCCCATAAATCCATCTCCGTGTCGTATTTTGTATTCGATATAAATTAAAAAATTCCTTTATAATTCGACAATATTTTTTCTAAACTTATTAGAAAGTGTTGTCGATCACGTTATCAAACGATTTTGCAGGCCCTTTTCTGCGTAATTTCGCAGACACGTACCTACTATATAAAATTGTATCCATTTGCTCACCTGTTACAAATGTACCTCCTGGAGACAATACATATACACTTTTTTTATAAGAAGACTAGCAAGCACCATATCCTATGTGATCACGAGATCTGTTTTTTGCATGTTGATACATATAAAAAATCAACTTTAGCCTATTCAGCATCTACATAGATCCAATTTTTCTTGCTACTTCCTTAAACGATGAGCATATGATGTGACAAGCAAAATTTCGACATGAACTTTCGTTCCAACTTGCACAATTTTCAGCATTCACAGGATATGCATCTGCATCAACTAATACGATATTGATGTTTTGCATATTTCTGTATTCTACATCCCTTCTGCGAATCCTTCCATAATGTGCGTTTTCTTGTATAGATTTTGTCGATTTAACGTAATTACATGTCTTTTCGTAAATCCTATCCCTAGTTTATTCTGAAAAATTAAAGTCTAAACGTAAAATATAGGTTTTTATCACAATTTTTTATTATAATATATTTTCTTCAACTGCGCTACATATCCCTTTATTTTTTCATCTTCTATTTCAGGATAACGAAACCCTGCCTTTAGCATAATAAAAAGACAGAAGAATATAAGTATAACCACTCCGCTATAATCTATTACGAAATCAACAGGCATTGTGTTTTTCATGAGCGAAAAAAGCACATTCACCTTTGGTAAATGTGCTAAAACAATTTTTGGTTTTGCACTGCATTCACAATAATGTTAGCTGTTTCTTCAATCGCTTTATTCGATACATCAATTACTTGACAATCTATTTTACCGACTACATTCTCAAAGTGATCAATTTCTTCTTTAATACGATTAATATTGGCATATGTTGCACCGTCACTTAATCCAAGTGATTTCAATCGCTCTTTTCGAATATGATTCAACTTATCTGGCGTAATTTTCAAGCCGAAGCATTTTTCTTTAGCCACTTGATATAATTCTTCAGGTGGATCTACTTCTGGTACGAGCGGTACATTGGCAACTTTCAAACGTTTGTTATGAGCTAAATATTGAGAAAGTGGTGTTTTTGATGTACGTGAAATCCCAATCAACACGATATCTGCTTTTAAAATACCACGTGCGTCTCTACCATCATCATACTTTACAGCAAACTCAATCGCTTCAATCTTTTTAAAGTATTCTTCATCTAATCTACGAACAACACCCGGCTCATATCTTGGTACTTGCCCTGTAATTTCTTCAATTTGATCGATAAGAGGACCGATAATATCATATGCCTCTACGCCTTCTTTCGCGGCTTCTGTCACTAAATACTGGCGCATGTCAGGCTTTACTAACGTGAAACAAATAAGCGCTTGATTGCTCTTAGCAATTGAAATCACTTCTTTTAATGTCCCTGTATCTTCTACATACGGTACACGTCTAATATCAGGAGCGAATGGGAATTGCCCCATCGCCGCTCGAACAACCAAATCAGCCGTTTCTCCAACAGAGTCAGACACGACATATACGATTTTATTATCCATTACATTACCTCACTTTAAACAAATTACACTTATTCGTTATTTACTAAGTTTACAAACGCACGTGTAATATTTGTTTTTGTAATTCGTCCAATCACTTCTAAACCTTGTTTCGTATCTTTTACAACTGGCATCGCATCAATCTGTCTTTCTATTAATTCCATCGCAATATCATATAAAGAATCTTCTCTACGACACATCGCAATGTTTGGCATCCTTGTCATGATAATATTAACCGGAAGAGAGGTTAAATCCTGCTTTCCTAGGCTAGCTCGTAATAAATCTTTACGAGATACAACACCAACTAATAGAGTCGATTGATCTACAACAAATAATGTACCTACGTCCTCTAAAAACATCGTACAAATCGCATCGTATACTGATACATTTTTATCAATTACAGCCGGTCTAGATTGATAATCTTGTACTTTAATTTTCTTAACAGCTTCAGATAATAGCTGCCCCCCAGTTTTACCCGTATAAAAATAACCTACGCGTGGACGCGCTTCTAAATAACCAGCCATCGTTAAAATTGCTAAGTCTGGTCTTAGCGTTGCACGTGTTAATCCTAATTGCGCAGCAATTGACTCCCCTGTAATAGGACCGTGATCTTTTACAATCTGAATGATATGTTCTTGCCGTTTATTCAGCTCTATGATAATCACCACCTTCAGTGCACAACGAAAAAAGTTATACTATCTCTTAAATATTATATACTAAATATGCTATTTGAAAAAGATAGGATGTAAAAAGGACCGTATACGGCCCCAAATTAAATTTGAAACTTATCAAGTTGTTCTAAGAAACGTCTTGATTTCAAATAAATCCCGCAATATTCATCATAATATGTATTCAATACTAAACGCATTTGTTTTTTTGTGCTATCCTTCACTGATACATTGCCAAGTCTATGTAAATCGAAGTGGTAGAAAAGACGTAATAATTTATGAACAGCTTCCCCCACTGGTATACGATACTGGTCTTGCTCAGCATGACGTGAGCACAGAAAACCGCCTTCCCGAACAGAGAAGGCGACAAAATCTGTTTCTTGATGACAAATCGCACATGTATCAAAATACGGGCGCATCCCTAATACCGGAAGCATTTTCGTTTGATAAATTAGTGATAATACTTCTGAATCAACACCCTCACACATATAATGCAACGTTTGATATAACATTTCAAATAAATATGGATTATGTTTTTTATCTTCTGTTGCTTTATCAGTTAACTCAACAATAAATGATGCATAAGCAGTTAAAAATATATCCTCGCGAATTTCTTTCATAGTTGAAATAATCTCGCCTTGTTGTAAAGTTCCAAGTCCAGATCCCATTTGAATAAGAAAATTACCATGTGTCATAAGTTGCGAAACAGATGCCAACCGACTTTTCGGTTTTTTCGCTCCTCTTGCCATTGCACTTACCTTACCCAATTCTCTTGAGAATATTGTAACAATCTTGTTCGTTTCTCCGTAATCTGTCGTACGGATAACGATGCCCTCAACTTTTTGAAACATGTTCGTCACCATCCAAGGTTTGAACAAAACGGGTCAAGAAATTGGAGAGTCTAGATGCGCTAGCTCCTCTTCATGTTGATCCATCTCATCGTTTACGTCTTTTTCCATTTCTTTCAAAAGCAAGTACGTTTCAATGCTTCCTGTTTTGGAGAAAAACTTCCAGGTAAAATCTAGCATAAGAATCCACCTTTCTCAATAAGCGTAGCCTATAAACCAATTTCCTTTGTTGTTATTAAATTGACCCATTTTGTCCATTTTCATGTGAGAAAAATTTTTCCTAATTTATCAAAACTCATAAAAACCAATAATCAGCGGATGAACAAAACATCCGCTGATTACAGCTTTACTCTATTTTAGTACTCGTCTTCGCGGAAACCAAGGTCACGAAGCTGAGACATTTTATTACGCCAATCTTTTTGCACTTTTACCCATACTTCTAAAAATACTTTAGAACCAAGTAATGCTTCAATATCAAAACGAGCTCGCTTACCAACTTCTTTTAACATCTTCCCTTGTTTTCCGATAATAATCCCTTTTTGCGATGGACGTTCCACAACAATCGTTGCATTGATATAAACTGCCCCGCCTTCGCGTTTTTGAATTGCATCGATAACAACAGCCACAGAATGCGGCACTTCTTCACGTGTTAAATGTAGTACTTTCTCACGAATAAGCTCTGCAATAATAAATCTCTCTGGATGATCCGTTACTTGATTATCTGGGTAGTATTGTGGTCCTTCTGGTAAATACTTTTTAATTGTTCCAATTAAAGCGTCCACATTATTACCGTCTAATGCAGAAATCGGTACAATTTCTGCAAAATCATGTAGTTTGCGGTATTGATCAATTAACTCTAATAATTGCTCTGGATGAAGTTGGTCGATTTTATTAATTACTAAAAATACTGGTTGTTTCGTTTCTTTTAATTTCTCAATGATAAATTCTTCACCACGACCAAATCCTTCAACTGCATTGACCATAAACAGAACAATATCAACTTCTTTTAATGTCGTTTGAGCCATCTTCACCATGAAATCGCCTAATTTATGTTTAGGTTTATGTATTCCTGGTGTATCAATGAAAATTACTTGTGAATCATTTTCTGTATATACGCCTTGAATTTTATTACGAGTTGTTTGTGGCTTGTCACTCATAATGGCAATTTTCTGGCCGATAATACGATTTAAAAATGTAGATTTCCCAACATTCGGTCTGCCAATAATAGAGACAAAACCTGATTTATAACCTTTTCTATTCATGTAAATCCTCCGCTAAAAATGCTCCTGGCAACAATTCTCCAACTGTCGTCTCTTGAACGTCACCATGTAAATTTGATAGGTATACTTTCGTATCCTGTTTACATAATTCTACCATAACTTGTCGACATGCTCCACAAGGAGGTACTGGGCGCTTTGTATCCGCCACAATCGCGATAGCTACAAACTCTTTATCTCCTTCAGAAACCGCCTTAAATAAAGCTGTTCTTTCTGCACAGTTACATAAGCCATATGATGCATTCTCAACATTACATCCACGATATACTTTTCCATCCTGTGTTAATAATGCTGCACCTACTTGAAATTTAGAATATGGTACGTACGCTTGTTTACGCGCTTCGATTGCTTCTTGAATTAATTGTTTACTATTCATATTCCCGCATCCTTCCTGTCCACAGCTGTGAATAGATACACTCTCTGATTAAAGGCCTTTACGGCACTTCCAAAGCTTAATAAAAGCTTTGGAATGCAACTATACCACATACGGTAAAAAGATAATAGCACCAATTATAACGGCTATTATCGCAAACAATAAAACCGCTCCAGCTGCGACATCCTTTGCAATTTTCGCAAAAGGATGTATATCGGTAGTCGCTAAATCTACTGTTTTTTCCACAGCCGTATTTACCATCTCTAAACTCATTACAATTCCTATTACAATAAGTAATACCATCCACTCTACTTTCGTAATATGGAAATAAAAGCCGCAGCATATAACAATGACTGCGGCTAAATAATGAATTTTCATATTTCGTTCATGACGAAGACAAAAGAATATACCTGCTATAGCATATCCAAAACTATTTATAAGTTTTCCTTTTTTCATCGACCTAATCCAAATGCCTCTAAAATTTCTTTTTGTCTTCCAAACATTTCTTTTTCATCCTCTTCTGTCATGTGGTCATAACCAAGTAAATGTAAAAAGCCATGTAACGCTAAAAAGCCAAGTTCACGATCAAAAGAATGTCCATACTCTTCAGCTTGTTCTTTCGCTCTCGGAATAGAAATAATAAGGTCACCTAACATACGAGGCATCTCTGCACCTACAATCTCCATTTCTCCTTCTCCCATTTCTTCCATAGCAAAGGAAATGACATCCGTAGGCTGATCCTTATCTCGGTAATCACGATTAATCTCGCGAATGCGTTCGTTATCTACAAATGTCACTGATAACTCCGCACCATCTTCTATTTTTTCCATTTGAGCTGCTTTTTCTAATATCTCACGAATTAAATTCACATATTCTTCTTTCACATATTCTGTTTCATCAATGAAATCAATTAATAAACTCATTCTTTCTCCTTCTCTTCCGGTAGTTCCGGATATGTAATACGCGAATGGAAAATACCATTTAACGTTTCACATAACGTTTTTCCAACGATTTGTAGTTCCTTAAACGTCAAATCACATTCACTAAATTGCCCATCTTGCAAGCGATCTTTAATAATACTTTGTACTAAATTATTTATTTGATCTGGCGTTGGGTGATTCATAGAACGTACCGCCGCCTCAACACTATCAGCAATACCAACAATTGCCGACTCTTTAGAAGTTGCTTTTGATCCCGGATAGCGGAACATCTCTTCTGTATATTTTTCTTTATCTTCTTTAATCGCCTTATAATAAAAATATTTAAGTAATGTTGTACCATGGTGTTGTCCCGCAATATCGATAATTTCTTGCGGAATATGGTATTCTTCGAGCATTCTGACTCCATCTGTTACATGAGCAATGATAATATCTTTACTCGTCACAGGATCTAATTTATCATGTGGATTTTCAATTCCCATCTGGTTTTCAATAAAGAATTGCGGTTGTACTGTTTTTCCTACATCATGATAATACGCCCCTACACGTGCTAACACACCATTTGCTCCAACCGCTTCACAAGCTGCCTCAGAAAGATTCGCTACCATTACACTGTGGTGATATGTTCCTGGCGCTTCTAACAAAATTCTACGCAAAAGCGGATGATTCGGACTTGATAGCTCCATAAGCTTCATGCTTGATACAATTCCAAGTCCACTTTCTAAATATGGTAATATTCCCATAGCTAAAACAGATGAGATAATTCCAGAAACGGAAGCCATCAATAATTGCGTACCAATTTCAAGAGGTGAAAAATTCCCATTACGTAATAATAATAACGCCGCCAAGACGACTACATTTAAGATAGAAACGAGTATACCAGCTTGCAAAATCATCGTACGACGATTTTTTTCTCGTAAGAAAATACTCACAGACAATGAACTAAGTAACACATAAATACCTACACTATAATTCAGTGTACTTGTTACCCCTTCATTAAACATAATACTTCCGCACACAGAAAAGATCATACTTGTTAAAAATACAAATCGATCACCAATCATTAGTTTTACAAGTATTGTTCCCATCGCAACAGGGACAACATACGCAATTCCTGCATATTCAAGCTTTTGAAACAAACTAATAATTTTCATTAAAACAATCGTGATAGACAATATTGTAATATACGCTAAAATGTACGGTCTGTCTTCTCTTTTACGCTGTAAAAATACTTCAAACTGCTTATGCATAAAGTACAGTAACACACCAATGAGCACCGCTAATCCAACATAAGGCTGAAAACTATTACCTTTCTCTAATAAACCGACTAATTTCAACTGATTATACATATCACTTGAAATTGTTTCACCTTCTCTAACAATAACTTGTCCTTGAAGAATATAAACAGGTGGAACTAGATCTTCTTCCGCTTTCTTCTTCTCTTTCGTTACAGCCGGATCATAAAAATAATTGGCTGTAATCGCATATGATCCTAGCGCATTCACAGCTTCCTTCAATCCACTATTCACATTGAGGCTTTTCATTTCATTAACAAATCGCTCTTTTGCTGCTATTTCTTCGGACATTTTAATATTTCCACCCATAATAACACTAACAGATGTTAGAGCCGCGTTCTTTGCTAATTCTAATTGATCCGGTTCTGCATTAATAAAGTATAATAAATTCTCATCAGATAATTCTTTTGTTAAATTAGATGGTAACTTCTTCTTCAACTTTTCTAATTTATTTGCATCGGTCATCTTTTTTTGCTCTTCAGGTCCAGCAGCTTTCATCTCTTGAATCACTTCATTTACCTTAGCAAAAACATCATTTACAATATCTACTCTATTTTGTTTATATTCACTTCTATATGTATATTGATCCCCAACTTTTTGAGCGGCCTCTTGTTTTTTTCTGTCCGTTATAACCTTATCTTCAATTTTAATAGGAGAATGAATTGTTTTTTTCGCAATAGAATACATATCAACATCTAATTGCTCTGGTTTTACATTATTCATAAGTGCAAAAAACAGCACTGCTCCTAACAAAACGTAAGAAATCCAACTTAGTTTTTTCGAATGTTGTAAATTACGAAACCACTTAGAAATTTCTTGAGCTCTTAACATGATTTCAATACCTTCTCCTCTCCAGAAATAAAGTGAAACTATTTATAGCTTTCATTTCTTCTAGCCAACAATACTTTTAGGTAACATTTTGATACACCAGTACCTATAGTTTATTTCTCTTATCTTTTATGATAGTAAAAAATATGCCGTTCGCCAACCTTAATACAAAAAGAAATGATCCTGACAAATAGGATCATTCCATTTTATCATATGCCTCAATAATACGTTGCACCAGCGGATGTCTCACAACGTCCGTTTGTTCTAATGTAATGAACGAAAGACCTGATACACCAGATAAAATGTTAGAAGCTAGCGAAAGCCCTGATTTTACCCCTTTTGGTAAGTCTACTTGTGAAGGGTCTCCCGTAATAACCATTTTAGAACTAAAACCTAATCTAGTTAAAAACATTTTTATTTGTGCACCCGTTGTATTTTGCGCTTCATCTAAAATAACAAATGAATCATCGAGCGTACGCCCTCTCATATAAGCTAGAGGCGCGATTTCAATTACACCTCGCTCCATCATACGCTGTGTATATTCTTGTCCAAGAATATCGTGCAACGCATCATACAATGGACGTAAATATGGATCTACTTTCTCTTTCAAATCACCTGGTAAAAACCCTAAACTTTCTCCAGCTTCTACAGCCGGTCTCGTTAAAATGATTTTCTTTACATACCCTTGCTTTAAAGCTCTTACAGCCATTACTACAGCTAAGTATGTTTTCCCAGTCCCAGCAGGTCCTATTCCAAATACAACATCATTCTTCTTCATTGCATGAATATATCTTCTTTGCCCCATTGTTTTTACACGAATGGATTTACCTTTTGCCGTTTTAAAGATTTCTTCTTCATATAACTCTTCAAATTGAGCAATATTTCCTTGTTGTGCGAGCTGAATTGCATACGCAACATCTCTTTCTGTAATTGATACACCTTTTCGAATAACAACAAGTAATTGCTGTAAGATTTTTTCTACGAGCGTGACAGTTTCAACTGCTCCAGATGCATGAACAGTTTCACCTCTAGTTATAATCGATACATTCAGTTCCCGTTCAATTACTTTCAAATGAGCATCATTGACTCCAAAAAGAGCGATTGCTTCGTTAGTATTTTCCAATTGTTGGTTCATTTCTACTAATTGTTCTGCCATTACTCAGTCTCCTTGAATATCGGATTCAGATATTGGTTGTGGCTCTGCAATATTTTCGATCACAGTATAATGCAATGTGACTTTTAGTTGATCCGCCTCAACCTGTTTACTCAAAATCTTATCACTTACAATCATAGCATGTTCATCCAATTTTTTCTTTAGTTCTTTTTCAGCCATCTCTTTCGCTACTTTCATTGCCTGTTTTTCTGTATATTCCCGATTCGCTTCTTCCTCTTCTCGCACGATATCTTTTTCGTACGCAATCGGCAGTGTAAAACCAAATAGTTTCACATCGTGTTTTACACTTTCAGTACGAGAGCGTTTATACTTATCATGTTGAAATCCCCATATTTTTATTTTCGTACTCCCAAATGTAAGGTAATGCTCATTATATGCATTGCCAGTATATACTTGAAATTGCGTCTTTAGTGGCACATCCACCTCAGATGTGTACCACGTTTCTCCATATACAATACCTTGGGCCGAAACAATTGTCGGACTCTCCTCATTACCGTATATCCCTGATACGAGAAGCTGCCCTTTTTCGACATGGTCATTTTTCAAGACAACTGGTTTTCCTACTTCAACAAATGTTTTTGTCACAATCGCTTCTTTTTTTGCTACTAAATTTTGCGGCCTTTGTTCCTTTTCTTTTTTCGGCTCGTTCTTTTCAACAATTTTAAAATGGTACGTCGTTCCTCTTATTTCTAGTCCCGCCCAAGTAATCGCATTAATATTGTCTGTCAAGTGACGCTGTACATCTTCTACATTAGGCATCTGGAATTGTAATTTCCCTTTTTTAATACCCATTTTGTCCAATTCTTTCATCAATATATATTCTGTTTCAGGTTTCGCTCCTGTAATTTCAATTTTCCAAACCATATTGGATAATGCAATCATGCCAAAAAAGAAAATTAAAAAACCAATTAAGAATCCACTATTTTTAATTAAACGCTTATTCCAAAAAGGAAAACCGTAACGCCCAATAAAATATAGTTTACATTCATTTTTTCTATAAATTGGTTTTATTTTATTCACATCTCGTAATAACATACAAAAAACTAATGTTTCATCAGCAATCTTCTTAACATCCCAAACTAATAATTTTCTACGCACACATTCGTTAACAAACCGCTCCGCTCCTCTACCTTCAATTCGTACTTTTACATATCCAAGCCACTTTATAAACCATTTATTTTTCATCTACTATCTCCACTACCTTTCCAAAAGTATACACACTACTTTTTTCGCTTTAATTAGCAAAATAGCTCGTACGAAAATGAAATAAAGAGTTTTACCACCCATAAATAGCGAGATAAAATGAATAGTAAGGTCGAATCACGAAAATAACGAAGAAAAACTTCACATATGGAAGTTTCCCTCACTCCTCTTTTTTTTCGTTTTCTAAAAACGTCACTTGCTCAATTATTCCTTCAAGTAAAAGTTCTTCTGGAAGGATTGTTTTAATAATAAAGGATTGCCCTTTAATTAATAATTGACCGTGCTTTAATAACAATCTTACTTCTTTATCTGAAAACACTAATAAACCCCGATGATTTTCTATATAGATATGCACTTGCCCAACAAGCGTGATCCGAGGTAGATCCATTAGCACATCCACTGGCAGGTCTATTTGCTTTGTTAACCAATTCTTCATTTGTTCTAACTTTTTCATCTCAAAAGACCCCCTCTCATCCCATATGTATGAAAAAAGAGCTTGTAATATCACGTCCAAACTGAAAAAAAGCATAAAAAAACGTCTCATACGAAATGAGACGTTTTTTTATGCTAATAGCTGGATAACCAACTTATTCACAAGTGATCCGTCTGTTTTACCTTTTACTTTCGGCATAACAGCAGTCATCACCTTACCCATATCTGCTTTAGAAGTCGCACCAACTTCAGAAATAACTTGCTTAATTACATTCGCTAGTTCTTCTTCTGTTAATTGCTCCGGCAAATATGCGCTTAAAATCTGAATTTCACTTTGCAGTTTATTAACAAGGTCTTCACGACCAGCTTTTTTAAATTCAAGGAGGGAGTCCTTATACTGTTTTACTTCACGAGCTAAAACTGTTAATTCCTCTTCTTCAGTAAGAGTATGTTGCAGTTTAATACCTTCATTTTGTAAAGCAGCCTTAACCATACGAATAACGGTTAATTTTTCTTTTTGTTTATTCTTCATCGCTTGTTTCATATCATCGTTTAAACGACCGAGAAGACTCATAACTTACACCCTCTCTTAGAATTTACGCTTTCTTGCCGCTTCAGATTTCTTCTTACGTTTTACACTTGGCTTTTCATAAAACTCGCGCTTTCTTGCTTCAGCAAGTGTACCAGTTTTAGAAACCGATCTTTTAAAACGGCGAAGTGCATCCTCCAAAGACTCGTTTTTACGAACGACTGTTTTTGACATTCTCTTTCCCTCCCTCCGAAACATCACACTTACATACTAATTTCAGCATGCAAAAAGAAACCCTTCTTCAGCATGTCTTTTACGATTATAATACATTTTATCACTTCAGGTCAACTATTTGGCAGAATAAAAGAAGAATAGATGCCCTTCCCTGTTCAAAAGCTATGTAGATAGCTATTATCCTTTTCCCCTGAAGACAACTATATTTTTATCTTTACACCTTTTTTAATACAAGAAAACATTAAATAACTACTCATTCAACGTACCTGCCTTTTCAGTACTTAACTCCTCCACGAAAAAAAAGCATGCAAATCTTTTCCGTTTGCATGCTTTTTTTTACCCCGCTGATTAAATTTTCACTTTATGCGCTTGCTGATTCTTTTTTTACATCATCTTCAAGAACACGAACAAATTGCGCTTCGTTATATGGATAACCAGCTTTCGTAATTTTCACTTTCACTAGTTTACCAATTAATTCTTCTGATCCTTCAAATACAATTTTCAAGTAGTTATCTGTATAACCTACATATAACCCTTCGCGGTCGCCCTCTTTAAATTGCTCTTCTGGAATGATTTCAAGTACTTCGCCTTCAAACTGTGACGCATACTCTTTCGCTAATTGATTAGATAGTTCAATTAAACGGTGAACGCGATTGTTCTTCACATCTTCAGGAACTTGATCTTCCATACGCGCTGCAGGTGTTCCTGTACGTTTTGAATAAGGGAATACGTGTAACTCAGAGAAGCGATTCTCTTTAATGAAATTGTATGTTTCCATGAATTCTTCTTCTGTTTCACCTGGGAAACCAACGATTACGTCCGATGTAATTGCAAGACCTGGTAACGCTTCTTTCAAACGATCTAAACGCTCTTGGAAAAATTCCATCGTATACTTACGACGCATACGTTTTAATACTGTATTAGATCCAGATTGCAACGGAATGTGTAAGTGACGTACAACTACTTCAGACTTATCTAACACTTCAATTACTTCATCTGAAATCTGACTCGCTTCAATAGAAGAAATACGAAGACGTTTTAATCCGCCTACTTCCGCTTCCATATCACGAAGTAATCCAGCTAAGTTATAATCTTTAATATCTTCACCGTACCCACCTGTATGAATACCTGTTAATACGATTTCCTTATAGCCTGCATCTACTAATTGCTGCGCTTGTTTAATAACTTCTTTCCCATCACGAGAGCGCATTAAACCACGCGCCCAAGGAATAATACAGAATGTACAGAAGTTATTACAACCTTCTTGTATTTTTAAAGATGCACGTGTACGATCCGTGAAATAAGGTACATCCAGTTCTTCGTATACACGTGTTTTCATAATATTGCGGACAGCATTAATTGGCTGACGCTCTTTGCGGAATTCTTCGATGTATCCTAACATCTTTTCACGATCCTGTGTACCAACTACAATATCTACACCTGGAATCGCCATAATTTCCGCTGGAGATGTTTGTGCATAACATCCAGTTACACAAATAACCGCATCTGGGTTTTGGCGAACAGCACGTCTAATAACTTGACGGCTTTTCTTATCTCCCGTATTCGTTACTGTACACGTATTAATAACGTATACATCAGCTTTCTTTTCATATTCAGTTCTTTCATATCCACCTTGTTTAAACAATTGCCAAATGGCTTCTGTTTCATAGTGGTTTACTTTACAACCTAACGTATGGAACGCAACAGTTGACATTGATCATCACCCCATCAATTCAAAATGATACGAAGCAGCACTTAACGCGTATAACGGCGCCGTTTCTGTTCTTAAAATTCTTGGTCCTAAACTACATGGTACAAATTTATGTTCACGAAGCGTTGTAATCTCTTCCTCAGCTAAACCGCCTTCTGGGCCAAATACAATCAATAGCTTTTGACCTGGTTTCATCGTCGTTAAAGCTTTCGCAAAGTTAGATTTCTCGCCTTGTTTTGCTTCCTCTTCGTAAGCAACAAGACAAACATCATACTCACCACTCATCGAAAGCAATTGTTTAAATGATGCCGGAGCATGTACTTCTGGAACTTCACTTCTATGTGATTGTTCCGCAGCTTCTTTCACAATTTTTCTTAAACGCTCAACTTTTTTATCAGCTTTTTTCGCATCCCATTTTACAATAGAGCGAGATGCTTGAAATGGTAAGAATGCAGCTGCCCCAAGCTCAGTTCCTTTTTGAAAAATTAACTCTAGCTTGTCTCCTTTCGGCAGTCCACTTGCAATCGTCACGAAAACAGGAAGTTCACTTGACGCCTCTACCCATTCTACAATAGCCGTATTAATAAATTCACTGGTAATTTCATCAACTGAACATACAGCTGTTTTTCCGTTTACACAGCAATAAATGTGATCACCAGCTGACATACGCATCACTCTTGCGATATGATGTACGTCATCACCTACAATGCGAATACTTGTCTCATTTACATATTTCTCTTCTACAAAATAACGTTGCATATAATCACCTTAGTAGAGTTTCGTTCCTTTCGTAAGTCAATACTTACGAAAAGAACGAAACGTTATCATTTTTCATATAACAAACGGCAAGTCCCTCACTTTATAGTGAGAGACTCCCCTTTTCATTATAGACTAAAATCTATATTACGCATTTCGTGCAATAATTGCTACCCAATCTTCCATTCGTAATACTTCTTCAATTGTAAATCCAGCTTTTTCTAGCGCTTCAGAAATTATCTTTTCCTTCGCTGCGATAATGCCCGATGTAATAAATAATCCGCCCGACTTCACAACTCTTGCTGCATCCTCAGGGAATAAAAGAATAATTTCTGCTAATAAGTTAGCTACGATTAAATCAACAGGACCTTCAATGCCTTCTAAAAGACTATTTTGCCCAACAGACACGATATCATCTGTTTTATTTAAACGTACATTCATTTCTGCACTTTCCACTGCAACCGGATCTAAATCATACGCTTGAACAGAAGACGCACCTAATTTTGCGGCTGCAATACTAAGTACACCAGAACCTGTTCCTACATCAATGATAGTATCACCTGGCTGAACTGTTTTTTCTAAAGCACGAATACACATCGTTGTTGTCGGATGAGTTCCTGTCCCAAACGCCATACCTGGATCTAATTCAATAATTTTTTCTTCCGGAGAAGCTGGTGTATACTCTTCCCACGTCGGCACAATTGTGAATGTATCAGAAATTTGTACTGGATGGTAATATTTTTTCCAAGCAGTAGCCCAATCTTCTTCATTGACTTCGTTAACGGTAATATTTCCAGTACCAATTTCGATGTCGTAAGATGGAAGCATATCAATAGATGATTTTACACCCGCAATCGTTTCCTGTAAAGAATCCGTTTGCGGGAAATATGCTTTTATTAATACACCTTCCGCCGGATATTCATCTGGGTTCAATGCATAAATTTCACCATATTGTTGCTCGCGCTCTTTCGTCAACTCCGCTGGATCCTCAATCGCAACTCCACTAGCACCAGCTTCATGTAAAATATGAGAGACAGCTTCTACTGCTTCTTCTGTTGTATGAATACTAACTTCTGACCATTTCACAATTTACCAACTCCATTTTTCATTTCCATTATTCCCCTTTGAAAGCACGTTTAAGCTTTCCAAATAAGCTATCATCCTGCTCTTCTTGTCCCGCAAATTCACGTAATAACTCTTTTTGATGTGAAGTTAATTTCGTCGGTACAACAACACGAACGACTACATATTGATCTCCTTGACCGTATCCACGTACGTTCGGAGCACCTTTTCCTTTTAAGCGGAATTCTGTTCCTGTTTGTGTTCCTGCTGGAATTTTCAGCTTCACTTTCCCGTGAACAGTAGGAACTTCCACTTCAGCACCAAGTGCCATTTGCGCAAATGTTAATGGCATTTCGCAAATAATGTGATCTCCTTCACGCTCAAAGAATTCATGATTTCTTACATGAACAACAACATATAAATCTCCTGCCGGTCCGCCATTTACACCCGCTTCACCTTTTCCAGATACACGGATTTGTTGACCATTATCGATACCTGCTGGAATTTTAACGTTGATTTTTTTACGTTTACGTACTTTACCAGAACCGTGACATGTCGTACATTTCTCTTTAATCATTTGACCAGTTCCTGAACAATGACCACAAGCTTGACGATTTACGATACGACCAAATGGTGTATTTTGTTCTACACTTACTTGCCCTGACCCTGAACAATGTTTACATGTTTCTTTTGAAGTTCCTGGTTTCGCTCCACTACCTTTACAAGTATCACATGGATCTTCTACTGGAATCTCAACATTTAATTCTTTACCAAAAATAGCTTCTTCAAACTCTAAAGTAACTTGATATTGTAAGTCAGCACCTTGACGCGGAGCATTTGGATCACGACGTCTACCGCCACCGCCGCCAAAGAACGAACTAAAGATATCTTCGAAACCGAAGCCACCGCCGAAGTCTCCTCCGCCGCCAAAGCCACCGAAACCTTGATTTGCACCAGCATGACCAAATTGATCGTATTGTGCGCGCTTTTGGTCGTCGCTTAATACCTCGTATGCTTCTTGTACTTCTTTAAACTTTTCAATTGCATTTTCTTCTTTACTTACGTCTGGATGGTATTTTTTAGCCAAACGACGATACGCTTTTTTTATTTCATCTTTTGAAGCACCCTGGCTAAGCCCAAGGACCTCATAATAGTCTCGTTTACTCATAAATTTACAACCCCCGAATCTTTCACATAAACGTAATTTTAACACCGAAAGAAAGTGCTTTGCAACAAAGTTTCCTCACTTACAGTATGCAAAGTAAAAAACTTAAGAACCTCACACTTTTCTTCTCATTCATGAAAAAAGCCAAAGCCAAGGCACGCTTGACTTTGACTTTTTGTCATCTTACTTATTTATATTACTTATCTTCTTTTACTTCTTCAAACTCAGCGTCTACTACATTGTCTTTCTTCGCGCCAGCATCTTGTGCTCCTTGTGCACCTTCTGCTTGCCCTGCAGCTGCTTGAGCTTGCTCGTATAATTTAACACTTAATTGTTGTACGATTTCTTGTAAAGCGTCTTTTTTCGCACGGATTTCCTCAAGCTCGTTCTTCTCGATCGCAGCTTGTAGTGCCTCTTTCGCTTCTGTTGCTTTTGCAACTTCAGCCGCATCCACCTTACCTTCTAAATCTTTTACAACTTTGTCCGTTTGGAATACAAGTTGGTCAGCTTCGTTACGAAGTTCAACTTCTTCCTTACGTTTTTGGTCAGCGTCAGCATTTGCTTCTGCTTCTTGTACCATACGATCTACTTCTTCATCAGAAAGACCTGAAGAAGATTGGATTGTAATAGCTTGCTCTTTGCTCGTTCCTAAGTCTTTTGCACGTACGTTAACAATACCGTTCGCATCAATATCGAATGTTACTTCGATTTGTGGAATACCACGTGGTGCTGGTGGAAGGTCTGTTAATTGGAAACGACCTAATGTTTTGTTGTCAGCTGACATTGGACGCTCACCTTGTAATACGTGAATGTCTACTGCCGGTTGGTTATCAGCAGCTGTTGAGAATACTTGTGACTTACTTGTTGGAATTGTAGTGTTACGCTCGATTAATTTCGTGAACACACCACCCATAGTTTCAATACCTAAAGAAAGTGGAGTTACGTCTAATAATAGTACGCCTTCTACATCACCAGTAAGTACGCCACCTTGAACTGCAGCACCTAACGCTACAACTTCATCAGGGTTTACACCTTTATATGGTTCTTTACCAGTTTCACGTTTAATAGCTTCTTGTACAGCTGGAATACGAGTAGATCCACCAACAAGGATAACTTTATCCAATTCGCTTGGAGCAAAACCAGCGTCTTTTAATGCACGACGAGTTGGCTCTAACGTTCTTTCAACAAGACCTGCTGAAAGCTCTTCGAATTTCGCTCTTGTTAATGTTAATTCTAAGTGTAATGGACCAGCAGCTCCAGCACTAATGAATGGTAATGAAATTTGTGTTTGTGTTACGCCAGAAAGATCTTTTTTCGCTTTTTCAGCTGCATCTTTCAAACGTTGAAGTGCCATTTTATCTTGGCTTAAATCAATGTTATTTTCTTTTTTGAACTCAGCTACTAAGTGGTCAATAATAACTTGGTCAAAGTCATCTCCACCAAGACGATTGTCACCAGCAGTTGAAATAACTTCGAATGTTCCGTCTGCTAACTCAAGGATAGATACGTCAAATGTACCGCCACCTAAGTCATATACTAAGATTTTTTGCTCTTCATCTTGTTTTTCTAAACCGTAAGCAAGCGCTGCTGCTGTTGGTTCGTTAATGATACGCTCAACTTCTAAGCCAGCGATACGACCAGCATCTTTTGTTGCTTGACGTTCTGCATCGTTGAAGTATGCAGGGACTGTAATAACAGCTTTCGTAACTGTTTCACCTAAGTATGCTTCAGCAGAAGCTTTTAAGTTTTGTAAAATGATTGCAGAAATTTCTTGAGGTGTATAATCTTTACCTTCAACTTCTACTTTGTAGTCTGTACCCATATGACGTTTAACAGACATGATTGTATTTGGGTTTGTAATTGCTTGACGCTTTGCAACTTCCCCAACTTGACGCTCTTCATTTTTGAAAGCTACAACAGAAGGTGTTGTACGGTTTCCTTCTGGATTTGGGATAACCTTTGGTTCTCCACCTTCCATAACAGCTACACAAGAGTTTGTTGTACCTAAGTCAATACCGATAATTTTACTCATGGCGAATCCTCCTACTTTTATGTAAATTATTGATTTACTTTTACCATTGACGGGCGAATCACACGGTCTTTTAGTTTATAACCTTTTTGGAATTCTTCAACTACCGCGTTTGATTCAAATTCACTATCTTCCACTTGCATAATAGCTTGGTGTTCATTAGGATCGAACTGTTTACCAACAGATTCAATCACTTCAACACCTTCTTTAGTCAGCGCTTCTAACAATTGACGATGCACCATTTCCATACCTTGTAACAAGGATTTCGTTTGCTCATCAGTTGCTTCCACTTGCATCGCTCTTTCAAAATTATCAAGAGCTGGCAAAATATCTGAAACTAGACTTTGTGCTCTATATTTTTCAGCAGCCTGTTTATCCATTTGGACACGACGCTTATAATTTTCAAAATCAGCTTGTAGACGTAATGTGCGACCTTCCGTTTCCGTTAGTTTCGCTTGTAACTCATCTACTTTTTCTTGTAAAAGAGCAGCCTCACTTTTTTCTTCTACAGTTTTTTCACTGTTTTCTGTTGTGACAGCTTCTTCAACTTGCGCTTCTTTTACTTCTTCTACCACTTGTTCGTTACGCTCTTCCACAATATTCACCTCCTTAAAAGGTATTAGGTATTATGCTGAACACAATTACCTAAGCATTATATATTACACACAGCAATGAAAATTTCATTACTTGAGCGAATGTATTACTCTCATTTACTTTTTAAGTCCATCAGTAAATTGTCTCGTAAATAACTGTAACAAACTAATTACCCGAGAGTATTGCATTCTTGTCGGACCTAAAATAGCAATTGTTCCAAGTTGCTCTTCTCCAATCGAATAGGTTGCAGAAATTAAACTACACTCTTCCATGGCCGTCGCAGAGTTTTCCCTACCAATTTTCACTTGAATACCTACTTGTTTATGACGCAAAATGTCATAAAACTCGGCTTCATTATCAATCATCGTCAGTAAGGATCTTACTTTGTGAATGTCATGGAACTCTGGTTGCGAAAGCATATTTGCTTTTCCTCCAAAGTATATCTTTTCCGATAAAGGAACTTGAAATGTACCATCTAACATTTTTATTGCACTATCGTAATTATGAACATACCCACGTAAAACTGTAACAATCTCTTTAAAGATTTTGTTATGCAGTTCTGCCATTGGTACGCCCGACAGCTTTTCATTTAAAATATTAACCATTTTTTCTAAATCTGATAAATCAACAGATTCCGGAACGGTAATCGTTTTGCTTTGTACATGACCTGTATCCGTTACAATAATAGCGACTGCAGTTTGAAGATCAAGCGGTACAATTTGTACGTTTTTAAGTTTATTTGTGCTTAACTTCGGTCCAAGAACAATGGCCGTATAATTCGTAAGCTCTGATAAAATTTGAGCCGATTGCTGTGCAATCTTTTCTGCTTCAAAAATTCTTTCAGCAAATAAATCTTTAATTTGTACAATTTCATCGTTTGGTAAGTTTTGCGGCGCTAAAAGATGGTCTACATAAAAACGATATCCTTTTTCAGAAGGAACACGTCCTGAAGAACTATGCGTTTTTTCAATAAATCCTAGTTCTTCTAAATCAGCCATTTCATTTCGAATAGTAGCTGAACTAAACGTAATTTCATCTTTCTTAGCCAACGTCCTCGACCCAACAGGTTGCGCTGATCCAATAAAGTCATCAATAATTGTTTGTAAAATTAAGAGCTGACGTTCCGTAAGCATCTCATCATCACCTCTGTTAGCACTCTTTGTCTTCGAGTGCTAAATCTATTAATAACTTACCAAAATTGACATTCAATTGTCAACGGAAACGTCACGAAATAATGAAACTTTTTCACGTTAATGGAACATTTAATTAGTCAATCAAAAATGATTGGAATACTTCATTCCCTAATAATTTTCCTTTTCGCGTTAAACGAACATACCCATCGCTCTCTTCAAGCAACCCTTGTTCTTGGTTGCTTTGTAACTGCTTCGCGAAAACTTGATCTATTTCCAGATTAAATTTCTTTTGAAACCCTATTTTAGATACACCTTTTGTTTTTCGAAGCCCTAAGAACAACTCTTCTTCCATTCTTTCTTTCTCCGTCACCGCGTGAACATCTAAATACGGAAATCCAGTTTCGTCGATTTTATTGAAATATTGCTTGAGCGGCCCTACATTTTGGATACGCTCTCCATTTACATAACTATGCGCTCCAGCTCCAAATCCATAATACTCTTCATTATTCCAGTATGTGAGATTATGTCTACTTTCATTATCACCTTTTGAGAAATTACTAATTTCATACTGGGTATAGCCGTGTTTCTCCATTTCATCCATTACCATTTCGTACATTCTCGCTTCATGGTCTTCACCTGGAAGTCTTAATTTCCCTTTATTCATTAAGTTATAAAATACAGTCTTCGGTTCCACAATTAATGAATAGGCCGAGAAATGTTGTACACCGAGCGTAAAAGCAATATCTAACGTTTCTTTCACATCTTCTATCGTCTGCCCTGGCAGAGCATAGATAATATCTACATTTATATTTTTGAAGCCCACTTCCTGCGCTTCTCTAATTGCTACAAACGCATCTTTCCTCGTATGCTTGCGCCCAATTTTCTCAAGCAATTCATCTCGAAATGTTTGCACACCAAAACTAATTCGGTTCACTCCACCTTCTAGCAATACATTTAACTTCTCTTTCGGTAAATCACCTGGATTCGCTTCAAATGTTAATTCACAATTCGGAGCGAATGGACGTAAACGACGGTTTATAATATCGAGTAACTTTTTTGTCTGCTCCATATTTAACGCTGTCGGAGTTCCTCCACCAACAAAAATCGTTTTCATACTATCAAATGGGACCTTTTGGACTGTATTTATTATTTCTTTCTCTAAATACTCTAAATATTGATCGACCGGTTGGCGTTCAATAAATACTTTATTAAAATCACAATAGTGACAAATATGCTGACAAAACGGAATATGAATATATGCAGCTTGCACCAAATATAACTCCTACCTTTCTAAAAAGAAAACCTCCGCGCTCGGGAGGCTTCTTTACTTCTCTAACGTATTACGAATTTGCTCCATTCGCATTTTTCCCCAATCATACATCATTTCAACGATTGGTAAAAGCGACATGCCTAATTCCGTCATATAATACTCCACTCGCGGAGGAATTTCTGGGTATACTGTTCTGTCAACAATCCCATCTTCCATTAACTCTTTTAATTGATTCGACAAAACTTTATGAGAAATGCTTGGGAATAATCGTTGCAATTCACTAAAACGATGAGGCCCTTCCACACCAAGATGCCACAGTATCACAACTTTCCACTTCCCGCTAATAATAGAAAGCGTCAATTCCTTTTCACAATTAAAATTGCCATTTTGTATTTTCTCGTGAATATCTTTTCGAATATTTTCGGACATTAACAAACTCCTAACTCTATATGAACTAAAAAGCTCTCTCACTATTGTAAATGAGAGAAGCTACGTTGTCTAAAAAGTAATGATATAAAAAAGAAGCCGTATAGACGACTTCTTTTTTTATATCAATCCGCATGAAATAACAATCAATTATTAGTTGTCATCCATTTTCAGTACAGCCATGAATGCTTCTTGCGGTACTTCTACAGAACCAACAGACTTCATACGTTTTTTACCTTCTTTTTGCTTATCAAGAAGTTTACGCTTACGAGAAATGTCACCACCGTAACATTTTGCAAGTACGTTTTTACGCATCGCCTTAATTGTAGAACGTGCTACAACTTTGTTTCCGATAGTCGCCTGAATTGGCACTTCGAACTGTTGTCTTGGAATTAATTCTTTTAATTTCTCTACGATTACTTTACCACGGTCATACGCTGAATCACGGTGTACGATAAATGATAAAGCATCCACTTGTTCATTATTTAAAAGAATATCCATTTTCACAAGTTTAGATGGTTTATAACCAATTAACTCGTAATCAAATGATGCATACCCTTTTGTATTTGATTTCAATTGATCGAAGAAATCATATACGATTTCTGATAATGGGATTTCATATGTTAATGTAACACGTGTTTCATCTAAATATTGCATATCAATAAACGTTCCACGTTTACCTTGGCAAATTTCCATTACAGCTCCAACATAGTCATTCGGCACCATAATTGAAGCCTTCACAAACGGCTCTTCTACGCGATCGATAGACTGTGGATCTGGCATATTAGATGGATTATCAACAATTACATCTTCACCGTTTGTTAAATACACTTTATAGATAACGCTTGGCGCTGTTGTAATTAAGTCAATTTTAAATTCACGTTCAATACGTTCTTGAATGATTTCCATGTGAAGAAGTCCTAAGAATCCACAACGGAAACCAAATCCTAGTGCTTGAGATGTTTCTGGTTCAAACTCAAGTGCAGAATCGTTTAACTCTAATTTTTCTAACGCATCACGTAAGTCGTTGTAACGCGCAGAATCAATTGGATATAAACCACAGAATACCATTGGGTTTAATTTACGATAACCTGCTAACGGCTCTGCAGCTTGACGCTTCGCATGTGTAATCGTATCACCAACGCGTGTGTCACCAACATTTTTAATCGATGCTGCTAAGAATCCTACATCACCTACAGTTAACTCATCACGTTGCGTAGTCTTCGGTGTAAATACACCTACTTCTGTTACTTCAAATTCTTTACCAGTTGCCATCATACGTACTTTATCGCCAACTTTTACCGTTCCATTTACAACACGGATATAAGCAATTACACCACGGTACGGATCATATAAAGAGTCAAAGATCATACATTGTAACGGCTCTTCTGAATCACCTGTTGGTGCTGGTACTTTTTCAACGATTTGTTCTAAAATATCTTCAATACCAATACCAGCTTTTGCAGAAGCAAGTACAGCTTCTGATGCATCTAAACCTATTACATCTTCTACCTCTTGACGTACACGTTCTGGGTCTGCACTTGGTAAGTCGATTTTATTAATAACCGGTAAAATTTCTAAATTGTTATCAAGCGCTAAGTATACGTTCGCTAACGTTTGCGCCTCAATACCTTGCGCTGCATCCACTACAAGAATTGCGCCTTCACAAGCCGCTAAACTACGAGATACTTCGTACGTAAAGTCGACGTGTCCTGGTGTATCAATTAAGTGAAGAATATATTCTTCACCGTCTTTTGCTTTATACGTTAACTGTACTGCGTTTAATTTAATTGTAATACCACGCTCACGCTCTAAATCCATAGAGTCAAGCAATTGAGCTTTCATTTCACGTTGTGTTAACGCGTTTGTTTTCTCTAAAATACGGTCTGCTAACGTTGATTTTCCGTGGTCAATATGAGCAATGATAGAGAAATTACGGATTTTGGACTGCCTTTTTGCTCTTTCTTCTTTGTTCATCTATGTTCTCAACTCCTAATAGTCTCGCCAATATACACTAGCACTGATTATATCAATAGAGCAGCAAAGATTCAATGAAAACTCGTGCTGCTTACAATACAAATCATTCTATCTATATCTTATGCGAACAAACCATAAGAGACAAACCTTTTTCAAATTAAAAAACGGCTGTCGTACAAAATGGTAAGACAACCGTTCTTCTTGCTACCCTTAACTAAAAATCTCTTTCACTTTCCCAATAACTATATCCGTTCCAAACTTTGTTACTTCATAAGTAGCACTTGCTATTGCCATACCAATTCCTTCTACAACATTAAAACTCTTTAAGCTTTCTAATTGCTTTTGTTTTTCGGTAACGGAAAACGAACCTCCCAAAATTTCTGATTCTGCACCCGCACCCTCTGTTCCTGTCATATGAGCGATTTGTTCATACGACATTTGCTGATAACCTTTCATACTTTTCAAACCATGATTAGCAAGTGCCACCCCTGCTATTATCATAAGTAAACATATGGCCGCACTACATATACACAAAAGTGAAAAGCGGCTTAAATGATTATCGTCTCTTTCCATCAATGTGTATATGCTCCTGTATTATCTTGGTCAATTTGATGATGCAAGGCTGCATTTAAACCACTCGCTATTACATTTGCCATATCCTCTATGAAAGCATCCACTTCTTTCGGAGTCACCATTAAATTATGGCCAAGAGGAGATAACACTTCATAAATTAATTTTCTCTTCTCTTCATCTTCCAGTGTACCTACAGCACCTAAAAACATATTTCGGCTCTTTTCATCCGGCATATCTTCTTCTGTTAACTTTTTCTTTTCTCCAAATGTAAATCCAGCTGGTAACAAAGATCGGGAAGGTTTGTTTCCTTCCTTCATCTCCCGTCCAAAATGTTTCAAAATAAAATCAATTGTATCGCTTGTAATCGAAACGGCATCTACCACAGTCGGAACACCAATCGCAATAACAGGAATACCCAATGTTTCTTTACTAAGTTCCTTACGCTTATTCCCAACACCCGATCCAGGATGAATTCCCGTATCAGAAATTTGTATCGTGCTATTTACTCGTTCAATAGAACGGGCAGCTAATGCATCAATTGCAATGACAAAGTCTGGCTTCGTCTTCTCAATGATTCCATAAATGACATCGCTCGTTTCGATTCCTGTAATTCCCATTACCCCCGGCCGAATTGCACTAACAGGTCTAAACCCTTCTTCTACACTTTCAGGCTGCAATTGAAACAAATGTCTCGTTACCAATACATTTTCTACAACGATCGGCCCAAGCGCATCTGGCGTTACATTCCAATTCCCCAGACCAACAATTAAACAACTCGCTTCTTTCGTAACACCAACCTCTTCTAAGAAATAAGAAAATTCTTTTGCAAAAATACGCTCTACTTTTTGTTGCAGTTCCGTATCTTGTTGGCGTATACCTTGTACTTCAAGCGTTAAATAACTCCCAGGTTTTTTACCCATCGATTCAGAGGCAATTTCATCAATCGTTACTTTCGTAATGGTAATACCTTCTTCTTCCCTCTCTTTTACAATAACCCCTTGTATCCCCTTTTGTTCTTCTTGACTCTCTTGCAGCATTTGATGTGCCTCTACAGCAAGGTCAGTTCTAACACTATATTTACTTAAATCTAATGGTTCTTTCATCGTATCTCCTCCGTAATTCATAGTAAATATCGTTAGATTTCCCAAAGTTATATAAGGTCATTCTTTCCTTTACGTGAAATTTCATTGATATACTATTGCAATTCTCTTCACCGTTTGATAGAATATCACTTGTTCTATGTTAAGAATCGAGTCATTCGATTGCACCAGGGAGGTGAAAAGTATGGCAAACATCAAATCTGCTATCAAACGCGCTAAACTTAGCGAAGAGCGTCGTTCACATAACGCTTCTATCAAGTCTGACATGCGTTCTGCTGTTAAAACTGTAGAAGCTTTAGTTACTAATAACGATCTTGAAAATGCTAAAGAAGCTTTCAAAACTGCTTCTAAAAAACTTGACAAAGCAGCTCGTAAAGGTCTTATCCACCAAAACGCTGCAGCTCGTCAAAAATCTCGCTTAGCGAAACAAGTAAACGCGTAAGGCGTTTAAAAAACGATCCATTTGGATCGTTTTTTTATATACAAAAAAGTTCACGTGCTTAGCACGTGAACTTTTTTGTTTCATCACATATGATTTAACCGCATTAAGAAAAATTCAAGCACAAGTTTCTTATCCATTTTTCCAGTCTTCATACTATAATCAGCTTCTGCTAATTCTATAATCACTTTTTTTAATTCTTCAAAAGAGAAAAACTTCGTTTGATTCATCGCTAACTTTACACGATACGGATGCACACCAATATGAGACGCAATTTGATTTTGTCCATAACCACGCTGCTGTAACTCTTTCACTTGATGCAGCAAGCGGAATTGACTTACTAATAATGCAAGCAATTTAATGGGTTCCTCTTGCTGCGTAAATAATCCATCCAAAATTTGCATCGCACCCGCGATATCTTTTTTTACCACTTTTTCTGTCAAAGCAAACACGTTTTGTTCAACCGATTTTGGCACAAGCTCTGCAACAAGTTTCGGGCTAATCTCTCCGCCCATACCGACGTATAACGTTAACTTGTCCATTTCCTTCGCCAACATCGTTACATTACTTCCCACAAGCTCTAACAACAAACTAACAGCTGCATTATCAATATGCACATGCACCTCATCTGCACGAGCAACAACCCACTTCTGAACATCCTGCACTTGCATTGCATTCGCTTCTACTACGTCCGCTGTTTTCTTTAATAGTTTTGTAATTTTTTTTCGTTCATCCAGTTTTTCGTAAGGCGCAACAAAAACAAGAATAGAAAATGGAGAAGGCTCCCCAATATATTCTTCCAAAATTTTTATATTTTGCTCTAATTTTTCTTTTTGTGAAGTTAAAAATAGTGGTGATTTTATTAATAACACTTTACGTTCTCCAAAAAAAGGAAGCGTACGCGCATCCTCAATCACATCTTCTAAATACGCTTCTTCTAAATCATATGTCACAACATTAAACTCGCGATCTTCCTCTTCAAGCGCTTCTGTTGTAATAAGCTTTATCGTTTCATTTATAAAAAACGCTTCCGTTCCATACACTAAATACAACGGCGCAAACTGCTTCTTTTTAATCTTTTTATGTACATCACTCATACTTTTTCCTACTCCCTAACTTGGCAATATATATTTATACTAATGCCCTAGCTTTTGTTTTACAAGTACAAAGGAACAGGCTGTATAACCCGTCCCTTTATTTATATTAAACGCCACGCAATAAGTCCCGGGTTTCTTATTGGTGTGCGGTAATCACCTTCCCTTTATTATTCACAATAAAAATTCGAGTATAAGTGCCAACTGTTAACATGCTTGGAAACAAAAAACTCACGTTCCTTCATGATCTAAAAGTAGTAAGAACGCTCGATTTCTCTTCACACTGGAAATTGTAGATTTTTTTCTGACAATATTTTATACTAAAGTGGAATGTTGGGGAGGGATTCTAAATGAATGATTTTGAACAAAACGTTCAAAGTAAACGCAATGACGCTATTGATTCAGGGGTAGGATTTATCGTCTCATTTGGTTTTTTCGCAACACTTTTCATCATTGCAACTGTTATTAAATTTATCGGTTCTTAAAGACTGCTGCTTACTGGCAGTCTTCTTTTTTATCTATTATGTGTTTCATCATATGTGATTTTGCTACGAAAGGTTCCGTGTTCCGCTTTAAAAACATAGGAAATAGCGCCTTGCTTATCTGTACGCCATATTTCAATCCCCATCTTCTCAAAACGCTCTATAACTTCCTTATGAGGATGCCCATACCTATTACGCTCACCGGCAGAAATAATCGCTACATCAGGCTGTATAGCGCTCAAAAAAGGCGCTATAGATGACGTATTACTCCCATGATGAGCAACCTTTAAAACATCCGCCCGTAAATCTGGATACGTCGCTATTAAAAACTTCTCTCCTTCTTCTTCTAAATCACCTGTAAACAGCCACGTTAACCCTCCTAATTTTGCCCATATTACAATTGAAGCGTTATTTTCACTCCTTGCTTTTCCTGTTGGAGCTAACACAAAAAATTCTGCCTCATTTACGCTCCAACTCTCCCCTTCCCCCATTTCACTTATTTTCACTTCCTTTTCTAATGCCTGTTTCTTTAACACTTTTTCTAATACCGCCTCTTGTTCTTTTCGGCCAAATACAACTTCTTTTACAGTTATATTTGATAATAACTCTTGCGCAGCACCTATATGATCCGCATCTCCATGCGTTATAATTAATTTATCGATTGTTTTAATCCCTTCCTTTTGTAAATAAGGGATTAAAATATCATTTCCAACAGAAAATTCATGCTTTTTCCGCTGCCATTCTTCCTTATTTACACGAATTGTTCCACCAGTATCAATAAGATAAATCTCTTTGTCATACGGGAGGCGAATTAATATTGCGTCTCCCTGTCCAACATCAAGAAATGTCACGCTCCCACTTTCTCGAAAATACGGATATACATAATGACATGTACAAACAAAAAGAAATATACCCGAAGCTATGAACATAATTTTCTTCGACACTCGCCTTTCCCAAACCATCAATATACTAACAATACTCGCGCAGTATAGAGCTACAAGAAGTAAAGGCGTTTGCCCGAAAACGAAGCGAATAAACGGGAAATTTTCACAATAACTCAGAAAATCATTAGAAAGATTCAAACCTATTGATAGTACATTCGCAAGTCCTTTTGCAAGAAATGGGACGATCGGTATGCATACCAAAATAATAATACTACACGGCAATACAATGAGAGATAAAAAGGGAACGTATAGGATATTAAGAAAAATACTATATGGGGAAAAATAACCGAAGTGATATAACAAAACCGGAGTACTAACAAGCTGTGAAATAAGAGAAATATAAATGGAATTTCGGATCACTCCATTACTACTCTCTAGTAAAAGCGGGGCTGACAAAAGTAAGGCGAAACTACCAACGAAAGAGAACTGAAAGCCAATATTAAAAACAAGATACGGATCAAATATAAGCATGCATATAGCTGTAATACTTAAAGCATCTAAGCTAGATAAACGAATAGAACATATGAAAGCAATCAACATTAAAACTCCTGTTATAGAAGCTCTTATAACAGACGGTGATGCTCCTGCTAAAATCATATATAGAGGAATACAAAAGATAAGACATACTGTCGCTACCTCTCTCGTCACACCACTTCTTAGCAAAATAAAATACACAATCACCATTAACAATACGATATGCGATCCTGAAATCGCCAACAAATGTACAAGACCAAATTGCTGATATTGCTCTTCAACTTCAAATGTCATTTGTTGTCTATCACCAAATACTAACGCATTCATAAAAGCACCTGATTGCGCTGGAAACATTTCTGTAACTCCCGAGATCGCTTGTTGTCTCAAAAGAAGAATCCATTGCACGAGTGACAATGATGTTTTATGACATTCAGAAATATATGTAGCATCTAATATGAAATGAATATTTTGCTTATACAAATAATCACGATAATTAAAACCATGAAAATTCCGAGCTATTGGTGGTTCTTTCCTCTCACCTTCGAATACACATGATACTCCTGCATGTAATTGTCGCAGTTGTTTCTTTTCCGAGGCTGATTTAATTTTGTAACTTAACTGCACTATATTTTTATTCTGATCTTCAATTTGAAATGATAGGCGATCCCCATTAATAAGAGGTGTATTATGTATCACCCCTCTTGTAACTTCGTAGGACTCTCCTAGAGGCTTGTTTTGCTCTTGAACATACGTAGTGTACATAGCGCCGCTAAAGCACGCTATCATACAATAAAGAAAGGTTTTACGCGAAGTACGATATAAATAAAAGAAAACATACATAACGAGACAACAAGTCAGTAATAAAACTGAAGTGGAAAAGGCAATTGCAATCCCTATTATAAATGAGATTGCAACATAGCCCCATTGTCCATGCAACTTATACTCACTCCTTATAGCATCATTTTTGCTTTCGTGAATACATGCTGTAATTCTTCCATCGATAAATTCTCTTTTTCTAAAGATGCAAATAGTTCTTTTAACTCCATATGACGCTTTTGATCCTCTAATGCTGCAATATCATATTCTAGCGGAACGTGTTTTACCTTTACATTCGCTTTTTCAAATAACTCTACTGCATATGGATGATTTTTATAATCCTGCGCATAATAAACTGCCGTAATACCACTTTGAATAATCGCCTTACAACATTGCAAACAAGGGAAATGCGTAACATAAATTTCCGCTTCCTCCGTTTTCACACCAAACTTTGCACATTGTAATAAAGCATTCATTTCTGCGTGAATTGTACGAACGCAATGATTATCAATAACGTAGCACCCGTCATCTATGCAATGCACGCCACCTTTAATTGAGCCATTATATCCACCAGCAATAATTCGTTTATCACGAACGATTGTCGCTCCTACTGCAAGCCTTGTACATGTACTACGTAAAGATAGCAAATGGCTTTGCGTCATAAAATATTGATCCCATGAAATTCGTTCCATCTTTTTCACCTACTTTTTTGTCTACTTGTAGTGTAGCGAATGAAGAAAAACTTCGTCAATCTTTTACGGAATAATAATTTGATCTTTTATTTTTTCCAATGATTTCACACCGATCCCATCAATCTCTAACAAATCTTCTATTTTCTGAAACGGACCATGTTCCTCTCGATATTTTAAAATACTTTCTGCTTTCCGAGAACCAATGCCTGTAATTTTTTCAAGTTGCTCTTTAGAAGCTGCATTTATTTGAACTTTCCCCTCTCCCTGTGAGGCAGCAGCTGCTTCTTGCACTTGTTCGTTTTTATTCGGTACATAAAGGATCATTTGATCTTGTACCATTTGTGCTAAATTTACCTTCTTCCTATCTGCCTCAGGTAAAAAACCACCTGCCTTTTCAATGGCATCCTTGACCCGGTCCCCTTCTTTCATTTCATACACCCCTTCTTTAACAACAGCCCCTTTTATATCAATTACAATTATTTTTTTCTGCTCTTTTGTATCCGATATTTTCGGTTTACTTTTTTTCTCTATCTCTTTCGATTGAACATCCGTAGCAATGACTGACCGCTCTGTATGCTGGTTCGTTTTCCAAAAAAGAAGAAAAAGTACAATTCCAATAATAGCTACTAACCCTAACCATTTCTTCGGAAAATCCCACATCATTTTTCACCTCTAATCATAAATTTATAACATCATTCATATTGTTTAGGAGAAAGCTGTTACGAAGGAGGGATGAAACATTGAACATAGGAATTATAGGGACAGGGAACATGGGGAATATACTAATCGACGCATTTTTAGAAACCCGTGCTGTCAAACCTTCGTGCCTTACAATCATTAATCGAACGCCCGCCAAAGCATATCATATAAAGGAAAAATACCCTTCTGTTCATATAGCCAAAACTATCGATGAGGTAATCGAACGATCACATCTTATTTTTATTTGCGTAAAGCCGATAGATATATACCCAATCCTACAAAAATATGCTGAACATTTTTCTGATGAAAAGTGCTTAGTTTCTATCACAAGTCCAATATCTCCATCACAATTAGAGACACTTGTACCTTGCCACGTTGCCCGTATCATTCCGAGTATTACAAACCGTGCCCTGTCTGGCGCATCACTATTTACATTCGGAAGTAAATGCTCTGAAGAGTGGCAACAGAAACTATTTCGCCTATTCAAAAACATTTCTACTCCCCTTGTAATAAAAGAAGATATAACTCGCGTTTCATCTGATATAGCAAGCTGCGGCCCTGCATTCTTTAGTTATTTATTACAATGTTTCATTAACGCTGCTGTAGATAAAACAAATATTACACATGAAGAAGCCACTACTTTAGTAAGTGAAATGGTCGTTGGAATGGGGAAACTACTTGAAAAAGGGATCTTCACATTGCCTACTTTACAAGAAAAGGTATGTGTTAAAGGCGGCGTTACAGGAGAAGGCATTCGTGTTTTAGAAGAACATGTTGGGGATATGTTTCATAAATTAATTGAGCGGACACACGAAAAATTTGATGAAGATTTAAAATGCGTTGATCAGCAATTCAATAAACACACATAATAAATACGTCATCGTCATTCCAAATCCTTTTTATAAATAATTACTTTTTCACATTACATTTTTACTTAAACTAGCATTTTCACACTTCACGTATATCATCTTCTTATTATGCTAGAACGAAAAGTACATCTTCTTTACAAAACAAAAGCAACCTTCTCGGTTGCTTTTGTTTTATCCGTTTTTCTTCGCCATGAAGAAAATACGCTCTGTTTGTTCTGTAACTTCAAGTCGCTCAAAGTCACCGGTCACGCGAAGCACTGTAAAACCAGCTTCTTCAAGCCATTTTGTTAACTCTTCAACCGGATATGCACGTTGCACGTGACATTCGTCAAAACGATGGTACACATCTTCTTCTGGGTCTTGAACAAAGAATGTTAAGTCATGTTCTACACTATTTGATTCTTCACCAGGGAAGCAATTCCAAATAAGAGATATTTCTTCTCCATTCACTGTGTATGTTTCATTTTGAAATACATGATGTATTTTATATAAAGAATGTACATCAAATAAAAACAAACCATCTTGACGTAAATGGTGAAACACTCTTCGAAATGTTTCTTGTACTCCATCTTCTTGCAATACATAATTTAATGAATCACAAAAGATCGTTACACAGTCGAACTCACCCGGAACATCAAGCTCTCGCATGTCTTGTTGGTAAAAAGGAATAAAATGTCCTTCTCCGCCTAGTTTTTGCTGAGCGACCGTTAACATTTCTTCTGAAAGATCGACACCGATTAAATCGTAACCCTTTTGTACAAGCGGAAGTGTTACATTACCAGTACCGCATGCTACATCAAGAATCTTCGCCTCTTTCATATCCGCTTGTTGTAAACTTTCCTCTGTGAATTCCACCCATTTATCATAAGGAACATCATTCATTAGTTCGTCGTACAACAATGCAAATTGTTCGTATTTCATTGGTCTAGCTCGTCTGTAATATCTTCACGCGGCACATCGCCCCAAAGACGCTCTAAATTATAATGATTACGCTCATCTTTATGGAATACATGAGCAACTACATCTCCAAGGTCAACTAATACCCAACGTGCTTCGTCAAAACCTTCCATACGTTGTACGTCGATTTGGAACTCATGTGCTTTTGATTTAATTTCACGTGCAATTGCTTGCACTTGCTTATCTGAGTTACCGTGACAAATAATGAAATAATCTGCAATTGGTGAAATACCTTGCATATTTAGGACAACCATATCTTCTGCTCTCTTATCATCAGCCGCTTTTGCTGCTAATACTAATAAATCTTTATCTTTCATTTACTAATTTCCTCCTTGATAACTGCGTTGTATGTTTGGAATGTTAATGGATAAATCGTTTGATTTTTTTCCATTAAAAATTGAATTGTTCGCTTTAACGCAAATAATAAAGCTTGATTTATATCCATATATGCGAGTTTACGAGCTTCCTCCACACCTGGAAACTTTCGCCCAGGCTCAATGTAATCAGCTACATAAATTACTTTATCTAACATCGTCATGTTCTCATGACCACTTGTATGATATGTAATAGCTTGCAGGATTTCGGGATCCGTAATGCCTACTTCTTTTTCTACTAAGTATGCCCCAACAGGTGCATGCCATAACTCTTTGTTATAACAAAGTAAATCTTTCGGCAAATCTTCACTTTTAATAATCTCTTCCATCTCAGAAATCGCTCTACACTTCGCATAATCATGGAATATAGCTGCAACTTCAGCCTTTTTTTCATCCACACCGTATAACTTAGCAAGTTCAATTGCTGTCTCCATTACACCAATTGTGTGTATATAACGTTTTTCATGCATTTGTTGTTTGACAATATGAAGTGCCTTCTCACGATTCATACAACCCATTCCTCTCGATATACACCTGTACTTTTTCAGGAAGTAAATATTTACATGTTCTATTCTCTTTATATCTCTCACGCAATAAAGATGAAGAAACTGCAAACTCCGGAATTTCCACAGTAGTGATAGGATAAGGTGTACGCAATGTATAACCAGGTCTTGCAACCCCAACAAACGTCACAAGATCGAGTAACGCTTCAATGTTATACCACTTCGGTAAATACTCAACCATATCTCCACCAATAATAAAGTGAAACTGCACATCCGGATACTTCTTCGTCAATTGTAACATAGTGTCATACGTATAAGATGGGCCCTTCCTGCTTAGCTCTTCTAAACAAATAGAAAAATGTTCCTCTGCCTCAGTCGCAAGCTCTAACATTTGCAAGCGATTTTCTACACTTGTAATATTCCGCCCTTGTTTATGCGGTGGAATTTGGTTCGGTAAGAACCATACTTCTTCTAAATTCAAAGCATGATATACTTCATTTGCAATTAGCAAATGACCATAATGTGGCGGATCAAACGTACCGCCAATGATGCCAATTTTTCTCAAAAGAAACGCCCCTTCCTTTTACGTACAGCAACTCTCTTCATTCCTATCCGAAGAGAGTTCACTGTTAATAAAAGTTCAATTGGTTTCGCTCTCTACATCATTACGCACTAACGATAAAAATAGCGTATGCTAGTCTTTTTATCGTGGAAGTTTAATTTGTTTATTTTCTCTAGATTCTTTGTATAAAACAATCGTACTTCCAATTACTTGAACGATTTCAGCACGTGCGCCTTGTGCAAGTTCTTCTGCAACTTCACGACGATCGAATTCACAGTTTTGTAGCACACTTACTTTAAATAATTCACGAACTTCTAAAGTATCTGCAATTTGTTTAATCATATTTTCATTTACTCCGCCTTTTCCTACTTGAAAAATTGGTGTTAAATGATGTGCTTGTGCACGTAAAAATCTTTTTTGTTTTCCTGTTAACATATATGTTAGCCTCCAAGCTTTCTTATAACTAATTGTTTCATTCTATCGATATTCGGTACACACCCTGTCCACATTTCAAATGCAAGCGCTCCTTGATAAACAAACATATCAATACCATTTTGAACCACTGCGCCTTGCTCTTTTGCCTCACATAAAATTTTCGTTTCAAATGGATTATAAATGATATCTGATACAATCGTTCCTTTTTTTAACGAAGAAATTTGTAATGGCGTATGTTCAACGCGTGGATGCATACCTATTGTTGTCGTCTGAATGATAATATCATAATTTCCTTGTTCTTCTGTTGCTTTTTCTAACGATAAAGCAACAGAATGAACAGTAGCCGTACACGAAGCAATAAGTTCTTTCGCCTTATCTACTGTACGATTAGCTACATCAATCTCTTTCACACCTACATCAGCAAGAGAAAAATAAATAGCTCGACTAGCACCACCTGCACCAAGCAATAAAATACGTTTCTCTTGAAGCGGTTCACTACTAATTGACTGCAGCGCTCGGACAAAACCAATTCCATCTGTATTGTAGCCAATCAATTTTCCATCCTTATGAACCACTGTATTTACTGCACCAATTTGTTTTGCTAGTGGGTCAATCTTATCCAAATAATCCATAATAGCAACTTTGTGCGGAGTTGTTACATTAAATCCTGAAATACCTAATGCTTTTAAACCTCTTACTGCTTCCCCTAGCACTTCCTCTTTAACAAGAAATGCATGATAATGGGCATCCATATTCAAGTGTTCAAATGCATCGTTATGCATAACGGGTGATAATGAATGTCCAATTGGATTTCCGATTACACCATATAATTGTTTCATAAATCCCTCTCCATATTAAATTAAAGATTTACGCAATGAAACACTTACTCCTTTTGGTACGTGTGCAACAATTTTTGCTCCCGATTCGTTTACCGTAACCCATCCTAATCCAGAGAATACAACATCCGTTTTTGGTTCACGAATATTAAATTCGTATTTCACTAAATCTGGCATATTTTCTAATTCTTCTGGTGTTGGCGGGCTTAGTAAATCTCCAGCATGATTTTTATACAATTCATCTGCTTTCTCAAGCTTTGTACGATGGATTGTTAAACGATTCGAGAAGTGACAAGTAAACGCACGACGACCACCACTTACATAATCAAAACGTGCCAATCCACTGAAGAATAATGTTTGTTCTTCATTTAATTGGAACACCATTGGCTTAATTTCTTTTGTTGGTGTAATAAGCTTTAAGCTTTCTTTTCCAACATAATGAGCCATTTGATGGTGATTAATAATACCCGGCGTATCATATAAAGAAGATTCTTCGTCTAACGGAATATCAATTAAATCAAGTGTTGTTCCTGGGAAATGAGATGTTGTAATTACATTTTCAGTCTCATCACTAAATTCTTTAATCATGCGATTAATAAATGTTGATTTTCCTACATTCGTACATCCAACAACATAAACATCTTTTCCGCCGCGGTAATACTCAATAGCATCTGCCAGCTCAGCAATCCCTTGTCCCTTTGCTGCACTAATTAAAAAGACATCTTCCGGCTTTAATCCTAGCTGCTTTGCACTATAGCGCATCCAATGCTTTACTTTATCATGTTTTACTGACTTAGGAATTAAATCAGCTTTATTTCCAACAAGTAATACTTTATTATTTCCCACGAAACGATGTAAGCCAGGTAACCAGCTACCATTAAAATCAAAAATATCTACAATCTTAACTACTAATGCATCTGATTTTCCAATTCCGTTTAGAATACGTAGGAAGTCATCATCTGTTAATGATACATCTTGAATTTCGTTGTAATGCTTCAAGCGAAAACAGCGTTGACAAATTACTTGTTCTTTCTCTAAAGATGAAGCAGGAGCATATCCTACTTCATTTTTATCTTCTGTTTGAATTTCTACACCGCAACCAATACATTTAATTGTTTCAGTCAAACTTTATTCCTCCCAGTTAATTAAACCTTTTTTCTTCATATTTCTCATAATTCTTCGTTCAATTTTTCGATTAAAGCGCGTTACTAATCCGTCCGTTTGTGCTACCGGTACAACTAAAATCGTATGAAGTCCCACTCGGTTTCCACCTAAAACATCCGTTAGTAACTGATCTCCAATTACTACAACTTCATCTGGTTGCAGATGCATCTCTTGTATCGCACGCTTAAATGCGCGAACAAATGGTTTGCGAGCACTATGAATAAACGGAATACCTAATGGATCAGCAAAGTCTTTCACACGTTGCTCATTATTATTTGAAACGACCGTTACTTGAATGCCTTGCTCTTTCATTTTCAAAAACCATTCTTCAAGTTGTGGCGTTGCATTTGGACGATCCCATTCAATTAACGTGTTATCTAAATCAGTAATGACACCTTTAATTCCACGTTTTTTCAAATCTTCTGGTTGAACATGATATACATTTTTCACATATTCATTTGGTAAAAATAGCTTCAATTTCTTTCACCTCTTTGAGGAGTTTTCATAAAAATTTTTCGACAACATATTTCGATATATGACCTGTGGATAAAATTGTACACATTTTCCACATTAATCTTTCAGTCAATTTGGAATTTACTAACAATCTATACACATTTTATCCACCTAGGTATGTGGATAACCACTCGTTTGTGACTGTCATATTTTTTTGGTACATTAAATGCAACAACGAATCAATCCTTAAATTATTAGGAGGTGACTCACCTTGAAAACAAAACATATGGAACAGTTATCTACTGAGTTACTCACTGAGTCTTATTATAAAGCAAAAGAACTAAAATTAAATCCCGACTTCATTTTACTAATAAAACAAGAAATGATTAGACGCTCATTAGAGGACAAGCTTGTCAAATCGTCTTGATTACATATAAAGTGAAATTTTAACTAGCTAACTTGTAAAAAGAGCCATCCTGCGATGGCTCTCGAATAAACAAGTACTCCCATCTAGGGAATTTCATCATTAAGCATCTTTGTCCATAACTCTTACTTACAGTTATAAAATGTTTTCTTTACTTATGAGCCAATCGAGTAGCAATTTTTTCACCAAGACGAAGCTCTTGTCCACTCTTCAAATTCTGCACTACTTCTATCATATCTTTTTCAAACAATAACACAACTGTTGAACCAAATGTAAAGTATGCCATTTCTTCACCTTTTTGAACAGTGTCTCTTTCATGCAGCAGCTCAATACTATTAACAAACATAGCCCCTACTTTTACAAGCGCCATATGTTCACCGTCACTATTTACTTCTGTAACAGAGCGATAATTTTTTGACAATGGCTCTTTCCCGTATTCCATACCAGCTGCATTTACCGGATATGATTTTCTACCAAGTACAAATCTTTCAGTCACGGAACCAGAAAGCGGACTATGAATACGATGATAATGACTTGGGCTTAAATAAATAACCATGTATGTACCACCTGCATATCGCTGTGCACGTTCTTCATTGCCTAGCATATCCACAATTGAATAACGTTTTCCTTTAATATCAAATGTTTTTGTGTCCTCAATAGGACCGTGATCAGCAAAAACACCATCAACAGGACTAACGATACTCAATGCATCTGTATCAATACTACGCTTTCCTTCTTTTAGCTTACGCGTAAATAGTTCATGCAATGTTCTATATTCCTTCAAACCCTTTTCCATCTCATCTTGATTAATTTGAAAAACTTTCGCATACGATGGAATAATGATAGAGCTCAAACGAGATTGTGCAAATTTACGTAATATATAAGAAGTAAAACGACCATTTGTAAGTTCAATCATAAGTCGATATAATGTACGTCGCAAATTGCGAAACCTCCTAATCAGTCTATAACTTTAGCTTCCCCTTCTTTTCCTTCTATATCATATGTAAAATTGGTTCTTATTCCCACATATCATATAGAACTGCCATATTATACATGCAGAAAACTAAGTATGGTATTATTCTTAAATTGTTTAGCACCCTCTAATATTACAGATAGAATCCGTCATTTTCAACAGTGAACATAGATTTCTTCTGAACACAACTCTTTTTCTTTCCTTATTTCCAAAAAGAAAAGCAGCCCATTTTAAAATAAGGCCGCTTGTAATATACATTATTCTTTCGCTTTTTTCTCTTTCTCTGCCCTTACAAATTCATGGAACATTTTCATTAAAGCGCGCTTTTCAATTCTTGATACGTAGCTTCTGGAAATACCAAGTGCCTTGGCAATCTCTCGTTGCGTTTTCTCCTTATCAAGCCCCAGTCCAAAACGCTTCACAATTACTTCTTTCTCTCGTTCGTCTAAAATATCGATATACTCTTTAATCTTTTCTAACTCCATACTAAGCTGGATCATATCAATTACATCTTCAGACTCTGATTTTAATATATCAATAAGCGATATTTCATTCCCCTCTTTATCTTGCCCGATTGGATCATGAAGTGAAACGTCTTTTTTCGTTTTTTTCAGTACACGTAAATGCATCAAAATTTCATTTTCAATACAGCGCGCTGCATACGTCGCAAGTTTTGTGCCTTTTCCTGCCGAATAGCTCTCGATTGCTTTAATAAGCCCAATTGTACCAATTGAAATTAAATCTTCTGCATCTTCCCCTGTGTTTTCAAATTTTTTAACGATATGAGCTACAAGCCGTAAATTATGTTCAATTAACAGATTTCTCGCTTGAGCATCACCTTGCTCCATTAACTCTAAGTACTTTCTCTCATCGTCTGATGATAACGGCTGCGGAAACGCATTATTCTTCACATAAGAAACAAAGACAAACACTTCTCGAACCATATATCCAATTGCGGCGAATAGACTCAAACCTTTCACCTCCGCCAAAATAGTGGTCTTTACTATGTGTATGTGGGCTTGAGGTTGTTTGTGTCTGTACGATATAAATATGGAATCTTTAGCTTTTTGTCGAACGAAATAAGTCTTTCATACCTTGAATATTTTTTCCAATGTATTACAATATGTAAGGTTCCAAAATTTTGAAAGAGGTGTTTTCATGCAATACTTTACTTCACAAATAAAAAAACTAGTAGTACTCACACTATCTTTTTTCTTACTGTCAGCTTGTGGACAACAAACTTCGCCCACAAAAACTGAGACGACTAAACAGGATACTGCCGCATCCAAAGATAGTACAAAAACTGAAGATAGCCAAAAAGCTGAAGACAGTGTAAACACTGAGGAAAATGCAAAAAACGAGAATAACTTAACTACTGAAAACAACACAGCACCTAAAACTAATACAAAAACTGAAAGCAACGTAACAGCTAAAAACAGCACAAAAACTGAGAACAACACTACTACCGAAAACAAAAAAAACACTGAAAATAACGAAACAGCTACAAATAATACAAAGCCTGAAGCAGAATCGAAAAATACACAAAAAGAGCAACAACCAGCTAAACAACCAAATAAACAAACTGATACTATTACATTCACAAGTGAAGATGCTGTAAGAGTTCTAGAAAAAAGAATGGGAGCTCGATCAGCTGACATTCATTACGTCTCTGCGGAAGACCAACTAATCGGCACAGTAAATGGCATTAAGCTATATGACGTTTTATACACACGTGGTGACGGTGAACATCAACGCGCTTTCAATTTCGCAGTAGGATCCGATGGGAATTTATATGAGTGGTCAAAAGCTCAAGATGGTATTCTTCAACCACTTAACGGCAATTAATAAAGTGAAACTTTAATCAGTGGGGTTTTTCTTCATGCCCTACTGCTTCATTAAAGCGGGATAAATAATTCTAAGAACATAGTAAAAGCCAATCGATACGTATCGATTGGCTTTTACTAATATTCGCTCCAAATTTTCTCCCCAGTGTGCGCAGCAATATAACGAATTTTTCGACTATAGACGAAAGGTGCTTTATGATTTTCATCTGTCGTTTGTTTATACAGTAGTTCGTAGTTCGTTTCCTCTACGTCATTTTCTAAAAACCATTCTAAATGAACTCGCATGGCCCCTCTGTATATTTCTAACGCTGTTTCCTTTGTTACTTTTGGTGTTGTTTCATATGTAAGCAATTCTTTTATAAAGTTGCTAGATTCTCCTAAATAATGTATCACCGCACCATTTTCTGCATTGATATTGACCATAAATTGCTTATACTCTGCTGGAATACCATTCACATATACGGAAAAGGTAAATCTTTCAATCCCATCTTCTGATTCTTCACGTTCTTCCCAAAGACGTAGATATTGTGTGACATCTGGAATAACTTGTTCCAAAAATTGAAGTGCTTTTTGTAAACATTTCTCTCTAGACAGTATTTGCTTTGCTTCTTTGTCTTCTGTCAGTTTTAAAAAGCCAATTAATTCATTGGTATATTTATCAACCGTAATTCCAATTAAATTATTATATTTTAACATTGATAAATGCTTTTTAAAGAATTCATTCATTAAATATGGATTCTTTTCTTCTTTCTGTTTTTGTAATTCCTCTTTCGGAACAAATTTCATCCTTACTCCATCTTCATTTTCAGTCTCAGCTACTTTTGTAAAACTTTCTTTATCCCAATCCAACAAATCGAATATATCATCTTGTCGGCTACCTTTTTTCGGTTTTTTAACAGCTATAGTTGGAGGCCACTTATAATGATCTGGTCCAAACAAATCTTTACCTGTACTTGCATTAATAAACGCATGACTAGGTTCTGGTTCATATACAAGATGGTACCCTTTTACTTCTTCTCCATTTTCATACTCACATGAAGAGTGTGTTAAATCCACAAATACAAGTCTCATATCTTGTCTAACTTTCAAATTTTCTAAGATGACGTTCTCCTCAACAATTTCACTTGGCCATAACGGTTTTTTCTCGATAGCTTTTTGTCCATTATACCGAAAATGCACAACATTACCTGAAGGACGAACTCGTACGACACACCCTGTATTCGGCAATGGATAGCCATTCACTTCTTGCATATAATGTACTTCTTTCCGACCACACCAGTCATCTTTAACCGTTACATATGTATAAAATTCATATCCTTCTTTTGTATATTTTTTTAAGAATACATTTGCAACCTCTCTTGTTTTCTTTTCCTCTATCGCTTCCTTATCACTCGAAAAATAATTTTCATCATCTATCCTAAACTCTATTAAATTACCAGTGTGTCTATTCAACGTAATTTGTATCGTTCTCTCCTCATCCTCTTTATGCTCCCACCATAATAGATGATATGGGTCATCCACGCCTTCTTCATCATCTACAACAAGCCTATAATCATCTGGAATGTCAATCATATGAGCCACTTGCTCTTTTCTTTCTTTATTTTTTTGATTCATCATACCCCTCCTTTATTACAATTTAAGGTAATTATAACAAATAAAACTAAATAGCTATAAACAAAAAAGACTAGAGATATCTCTAGTCTTCTACTTCGTCTCACGATGTAGCGTTACTCGCTTTAATCGTGGACAATATTTTTTTAGTTCGATACGCTCTGGATTGTTTCGTTTATTTTTTTTAGAAATATAATTACGATCACCGCACTCTGTACAAGCCAATGTAATATTTACACGCATATGTAATTCTCCTTTCTTTTAAAGATCGCAAACTAAAAAGTAATGATTACGATTTATATGTTATATAACTTTATTCTATTTGTCAATTGCAAAAAAAAGACAAAAATCTGAAACAATTAGTTCATACGAAATTCACACGAATCTATTACTATAGGAATTGTACATAGTGAATTTATTAACAATCACGTTTATTCATATAGAATCTTACTTGAAAGGAGTTGAAAGTATGAAAACTAAATATCGTTTTATGATTTCATCATTTGCTGCTTGCGCTTATATGCTTTGGTATTTAGTATAATAACAACCTCACTTGTAAATAGGAAAAGGTGTGTATATAAATGGAATATAATCAATCAACAGTTAACTACTGGAAAGCTTTTGTACTACCATATACATTTGCTTTAGAAGAGTTAAAAACTAAATTTGAAATTATGAACCGGGAAGCCCAATTTTTAGAGGATTACAACCCGTTTGAACATATAAAAACAAGATTAAAACAACCTGAAAGTATTATTAAAAAGCTTGAGCGTAAAAATTTATTACCGACAATTGAAAATGCGCAAACGCATTTACAAGATATCATCGGCATTCGTATTACATGTTGCTTCGTAGAAGATATTTATCATTTAAAAGAAGTCATTCAAAAGCGTGAAGATATGGAAATCATAGAGGTAAAAGATTATATCGCTAATCCAAAGGGAAACGGCTATAAAAGTTTACACATGATTATTAAGTATCCTTTATCACTGAATTCTGGTACAAGAGAAGTCTTTGCAGAAATTCAGTTGCGTACACTCGCAATGGACTTTTGGGCAAGTTTAGAGCATAAACTTTACTATAAATATGAAGGGAAAATACCTGAGTATTTAAAAGATGAACTACATGATGCAGCAATGAAAGCTGAAGACCTCGATAATAAAATGGCAACAATCCGCCAAGATATTGATGATATCGAAGCATGCTCAAATCAAATTATGTTACCACTATAAAGTGAAACTTTAATCAGTGGGGGTTTTTGTTCATCCCCACTGATTATTAGTTGAACCAATCGGACGTTTATGGACAGTTGATCTCCCACCTAACTTCTTTGCTCCAACTGAATTTTGAGGTGGGAGTTTTACTGTCCGTTAACGCGGGATAAAAAAAGGTTCTCGCCAATGAGAACCTTTTTTTATTTAGCTATTTACAGACAGGAAGACGCCCTGATTAAAGTTTCATTTTATTTCTTCCCTATCGTGCGAACCTCTTCAATTTTCCATCCATCCTCTTCTTTTCCAAGCGCATACTGTACTTTCTTCTGAAGAGTGATCTCTCCCTCTATTTCCTTTTCCTTTGTCTCAACAACAACATACCCTGCTTTACTAGCTTTCATGTCTATATGTTCCAATTCAATTTTCTTATTTCCCTTTTGAAAAGCTGCTTCTTTTTGTGTTTTTAAGTCTTCAGCACTAGGCATCTTCTTTGAGAATAAGTCCATATGTTCAGCAAGATTTTTTTCATTTGTCGTCCGTACAAATTTCTCCATCACATCTTGAATCGATTTCTCTTCCTCTTTCGTTATTTGTACCTTTTCCTCAGTTTTTGTAGTAGTAGATTTTTGTTCTATATGATTCTCCTTCGATTGACATCCCACTAGCAATAATGCCCCTATTAGAAGAGATCCTATCCCTCTGAAAAAAGAACTCATTTTCCCATCTCCTAAAAAGAAAAGTGAGGCATTTTGCCTCACTTTCATTTATAATTAGCGTCTTCCTTTATTCGGATCGCCACCGCCAACAATATCAAAGACACGTTTAGCGATATTTGTATTCTCTTGAACGCCAGAGAACAAGTATTTACCAGGGCCAAATGCATATACGTTTACATCTTCCCCTGTATGTCCACCTGTTGTCCATCCTGTAACCGAACGCTTATTGAAAATATCCTCAATCGCGTTATCAATCTTTGTTACATCTTTTGAAGGAGCAATATCATTCACCGCTTTAATTTCTTCTGGTGTTAATTGTAAATCAATATATTTTTTCAATGTTTCTTCTACATTTGCACCTTTTGCAATCTCATTTGCCATGAAGTCTGGTGTACGTTTTGCAGCTTTAATTGGATCTACTTTAAAGTTATACTCGCCATTCGCACCTAAAGATAATCCGCCAGTAGCGTGGTCTGCCGTTGCAACGACTAACGTATTTTTATCTTTTTTCGCAAACTCAATCGCTGCTTTAAATGCTTTTTCAAAGTCTTCCATTTCACTCATTGCACCAACGATATCATTATCGTGTCCAGCCCAGTCGATTTGACTTCCTTCAACCATTAAGAAGAAACCATTTTTATTTTTGTTCAAACGTTCAATTGCTGCATTTGTCATTTCTTCTAATGAAGGTGTTTTATCGGTACGGTCAATCATTTTATCTAAACCGCCTGGCGCAAATAAACCTAGAATTTGATCATTTTTATCATTTAACAATTGATTGCGATCAGTTACATAGCTATAACCAGATTTCTTAAATTCTTCTGTAAGATTACGATCTTTTCTAACAAAGTTATTTACTCCGCCGCCAAGCATAACGTCTACTTTATGCTTCCCTTTAATTTTTTCATCAAAATAATCATTTGCAATTGCGTCCATATTTTTACGACTAATGTCATGCGCACCGAAAGCAGCTGGTGTTGCATGTGTAATTTCAGAAGTAGCAACGAGTCCCGTTGATTTCCCTTTTTCTTTCGCTTGTTCAAGAACAGTTTTCACTTCTGCTTTATCATTATCAACTGCAATTGCTGCATTATATGTTTTAATTCCTGCTGACATAGCAGTTGCTGCAGATGCAGAGTCTGTAATATTTTCATGTTCATCTTCCGGATATGTTTTTTGCGTTCCTACAAGATGCTTATCAAATTCTGTAGATTCCATCTCAAAAGTTTTTGGATTATCTTTCATATAACGGTGAGCCGTCATATATGAAGGTCCCATACCATCCCCAATTAATACGATGACATTTTTAATCTTTGCATTGCTTCCGCTCTCATCTGCATTAACCTCACTAGAACGAGTAAAATTCCATGTTGCTACCGAAGTAACAGCTAACGATGCCACAACTGCAAATGGCCATGCTTTTTTTACAAACTTTTTCACTATATTGTCCCCCTAATTAGGTTATTCATTTCCCACTATCAAATTTAATAGAAGACTATTAAGAGAAAATTAGTTATATGTAAATTTTTTGTTAACTTATGTAAATATCAGTTATAATTTGTATAACTTTGTCTTTTCATACCAACCTTCTCCACCTTTACAATCAAAATATAAATAAGTTGGATTTCATTTAACATACATCTCTTATTTAACACTTTCAATCTACTTTTATGAAAATTAATAGAAATGTGGTGAACATTTATGAAAACAATAAAGCTAGATGAAACTTTTATTTTTGATTTACTCGACCTTTGCAAAGCTATTGGATGGTTACAAGATAAAGCATTTATGAAAAAACAATTCGAATTGTATCTTTCTCTCGGCACACTGATCGGTTATATGCATGAAAATAAACTGATTGCAGCTGGAGGAGTCTTTCCTTTTAAAGATAGTTTTTCTACTATTGGCATGTTAATCGTCCATCCTAATTTTCAAGGCCGGGGCATCGGACGTATGTTGCTTAATCGCTGCTTAGAACACACCTCCCCAAAACAACCAATTGCACTTATTGCAACAGAAGCTGGCGAGCCTCTTTATACATCTTGCGGATTTAAAACAGTAACGACGATTCATCGTTTTGAAAAACAAACGACTAAGACACATATTACTCATACACAACAAGTGAAAGAACTGGATCTTGTATCACTTATTTCTCTCGATCAAATTACAACTGGTTCTAATCGTTCTTTACTTTATTCGTTACTCTTACCGAGAACGAGCCACTCTTTTAAAATTGAGAGAAATAACTGTATAGAAGCTTTTTCCTTATGTGTACAAAAAGGTAATATATTATGCGTCAATCCACTTATCGCAAAGCAAGAGAAGGATGCTATTCAATTATTCAAGAGAATCTGTGAATGTTGGAATGGCACAGTAAGGATTGATGTCCCACATTCACAATTTTCATTTCGTCAATTTCTTCAAACAGAAAATTTCCAAGAAACGCTCCTTTCACCTCTTATGATAAAAAATGGTAGCCAACTTCCTGGAAATCGTAATATGCTATTTGCTATGATAGATACAGCGTTATGTTAGAAAGGGGACACCTCATTGAAGCGATTTAGCTATTTTATGGTAGGTTGTCTTACTCTTACACTATTAGTAGGATGTAGTGCAGCAGAAAAGCCAGTAGAACAAGTAAAACAAGTTAAAAATACACTTACAGCGAAACTAGCTACCGAGGAAAAAATGGTAGAAATAGATGGGCAAACCATTTACTTTAAAAAGATTGGTAATGAAAAGCCACCTTTACTTATGATCCATGGATTTGGAGGATCGTCAGATGGTTTTCAAAAGATTTACTCAGACTTAGCAAGAGATCATACAATTATTTCTATAGATGCTTTAGGCTTCGGGCGCTCATCTAAGCCGATGGATTTTTATTATTCTTTCTCAACTCATGCAAATTTATATTATAAATTAATGAAAAAACTAGGTTATGATTCGTTCGCGATACTGGGACACTCAATGGGCGGAGAAATTTCTCTTAATTTAACATATTTATATCCTGAAGCCGTTACCCACCTTATTTTAACTGATGCTACAGGTGGTCCTCATACATTCGTTAATAAACAAGGCTCACCAAAACCACAGTTGTCGACGGATTTAAATACCGTTTCTGCTGTTGCAGATTATGATGAAAGTAAAGTGAAATTTAAACGTAATGATGAAGAGCATTACAATAAAATGAAATTATGGCCTAGACGTCTTCAAATCAATGCAAATGAACTGAAACAACCAACCTTAATTATATGGGGAAGAAATGATAGTAGCGTTTCTTGGAAAGAAGGAGAAACGTATCATCAATTCTTAAAAAATAGTACCTTCCATATTATCGAAAAAGGTTATCATGCACCATTTCGTCAAGAGCCAAAAGAATTTGTAGGTTATGTAAAAGAATTCTTTAAGAACAATCCAATAAAAGTTGAAAAATAACATAAGCGGGTATCTCATTTTGAGATACCCGCTTTCATATATTAAGCAGCTTGCTTTTGGCGTTTTTGAGTTTTTGATCCTAGTACTTTCGGAATAACGAAACCATCTATTCCAAATTTACCAGCATTCATACTAGAGACTAGAACGAACATTGATAGGATAACCATTTCAGGGTTTACACCAATTGACCCACTAAGCATATAGGAAAAGTTCATTACAAGGCCGAAAAAGACCGCTGTTTTTGTTAAACAGCCTACAATTAAACCAATTCCGACTAAAATCTCTCCCCACATTACAAGTGAATTAAATAGATCAACGTTTGGAATTGCGAAATCTTGTAAAAATGATGCCCACCAAGATTGAACAGCCGGTTGTGCTCCTTTAGATTTTTCAATTGCACCTTGTAAATAGCCAGTTGCATCGAATCCTTTTCCTTGTAATTTACCGATTCCAGCCATTAACCATGTGTAACCAAGATATACTCGAATTACTGCTAACACAAAAGAAACTGCTTTATTTTCTCTTAAAAATTGAATAACCATATCTTCCTCCTAAAGTTGTAATTAAGTTAGTTACAGATAATATAATAACATTAGTTACTTATTTTTCAAATGTCAATTACGAATAATTTGTGACATGTGTATGAAACATTGAAAACTAACGTTTATATAGTAACTTCTATTACCTGTAAAAACTTGAACATATCATACCATAAGTGATAATGGTTTTCATTGAAGAAAATGTAAAAAAAATGTGAGTTAAATGTGAAACACATTTATTCGAATATAGAACAAATGTGTTTCGCACTACTTATACAATTGAAATGTATGTGTCTCTTTATCAATTAACCGTGCTTCTTCAAAAGCCTCTCCCAACTTTTTTTCATGGTTAATAAGCCCGTAAAATAAGCGTATTGTAAACATAAGTGCTGCATTCCCATCTACATAATCTATCGATCCAATATACGATTTCGCCCCACTACGTAAGAAAGATTCTGCTAGTTTTCGATCCCCTAACGTACACCCACTATTTACAATATGTGTATTATGCAATTTTGCATATTTATAAATTTCTGCTGCACCAAAGTATCCCCTCGGTTCATCTTGTTCATATATATCTTCACCTAACTCTTCCATGACAAACTTTCCTTCCTCACCATGAAAGCAAAAGACAACATAATTAACATCATTGTATAAACTCTTTCCAGAAAGAATATCGATGAACTCTTTCGGTCTACCAATCCAGTATGTTATAACTTTTGCCCCAAAATATTCAAGCGATGCTCGAATTGATTGCGCCTCTAAATCGGAATTAAAGCCAACTACTAGTGCAACATTCAACATATACTCTCAACCCTATCATTAGATTTCATCAATCAGACTTTTATGGGATACCTCCATTTCATATATACCCGTTTCTTTCAAAAAATCAGATCTAGTTAACACGACTTTCTGCAAATATTGCCTATAGGCAGTAATTGTCCCGTCGTGAGATACAATACAAATTCTTTCCGCACCTAGCTCATAACACCAAAGAAGAAATTCATCTACTATTTGCTGAAAGCTATTCTCTGAAATAGTATTTATACCTTCCGTCCATAACTGCTTATTTGTACTTTTCTCTATCGAAAAATGTGGAAATAAATTTGTTATTATCCCCTGATTTACTATGTGATCACATGGTAATGTTTTCGCTCCTTCTCGATAAGGAAAAATACGCGGGGATACATATGGATGGACGATTTTTTGGCAAGCTACTTTCTCACTCCATATTGTCGCCGTTTGTAAAGTTCTAATTGTAGGGCTAGCAACTAATATATCCGTTTCTTGCAATGGCACATTGCATTGAAGTAATTTAGCCTGATTCCTTCCTTCATCCGTTAATGATGGATGCAATACTTTTAAAGTTGACGGCAAATCTTTTGTATGTTCACCTTCTCCATGCCGAACAAAAACGAGTTTCATATCGATCCTCCTCTCTCTATGAAATCCTTCAACATAATTCCTTCCCTATTTCATCCATTATTCCTGCTATATAAAAAACTAATATGTAAAAAACATTTGACATAACATATTAGAAAACATTACAATTTTATGTGTAAAATACTTTTTACAAGAGAGAGGGGAATCACAAATATGAAATGGCTAACCATCTTAATTGGAACGATTATATGGGGATATATAAACGGATTTTTCAGTAGTGATAAAACTGCTAATCCTTGGATTACAGATGATGAACGCGAAACAAAAATTAAGCAGAAGGCAATTATTGCAAGCTGGTCTGGTGTTTTTATGTTTTGTACCATTAACCTCTTAAACAAATGGTTAGGTATAGGAACGAGCGATACATCCCCTTACTTACCATCTTCTGTCTCAACTATTTTAAAAGAAAATGTAGAGTTACAAATTTTATTTATGCTATTTATTACATATGGAATATTTTATATATATTATCGAAGAAAACTAAGTGCTTAACTTTTATCTCATGATTATCCTCCTAAATGGTTATAGTAATTAGGACGAAATGAAAGGAGCGATATAAAAATGAGTAACTCGAATGATTTTTTAGATACACTGCATGAAAAACAAGTAAAAGATGAACAAAACAGAAAGCGTCAAGGAAACGGAAACCCAGCGAAAAAAAAGCCAAATAAAACACATAAATAACAATAAAAAAACGTGCCTAAAATTGTCTTTTAGGCACGTTTTTTATTCCTCTTTCACCGAGATAACATTTTCCCAATTCCATTTCTCATAATACCACTCTGGTACATCTATATTTTCAATCCACTTCTTTTCCTGTTTTCCATCACTATTGGCAAGCCATACATTGGCTTTCTTACGGTCTGAACGTATCCATATTAATTGATTGCTCTTCTTCATAAAAATCGGATGATAATCACCTAACTTATGAGATGGCTTTGTGATTCGCTGTTGTATATCGCTTGTACGATTGATCTCATATAAAGATGGCAGTGGCCTTTTTTCTGGCGGAGTTTCTATCCCTGCCTCTTTTGCCCGTGAAACGATAATTACTTTATCATTCTTCCATGCAAAATCCCAATCGACATATCCTTTCGGCGTAAATGTGTGCTGCTGAAGTGCCGGCAGTTCTTTTACTTTTAAATGTTTATTCTCTAACGCAACTCTCCCGCTCCCTTCAATATAAGCTAATATATTGTTGGATGGCGCCCATTTGAACCATTGTGGGTTTAATAACATTTGATCTACTTTTTCAAACCGACTGCCATCTGCTCGAACTAAGCAAAGCGTATTACTATCAGCTGACCATGAAGCTGTCGGTACCGCTAAAAATGAAATCCACCTTTGATCTGGTGACCACTCAAACCCACTTGCAACTAGCGCTAGAAAATCATCATGTTCATTTGGTAATGCATACAAATGCTTCATTTTGTGAGGATTCATATGTGCATCTTTTTGCACTTCATATAGCTGAGCTCCTGTCCATCCTGTTGGAAGTATGTGTGCTTCAGAAGATACAAGAAACTTCTTTCCATCAGGGTACCATGCATAATCACCTACACCCGCTGATACATTTTCAAAATCTGTATTCTTTTTTTTGACATCAAACGTATTTAATGTATTCATAAATACAAATGCAATTATATTCTCTTTCGGTGACCATTGATAATTCGATACTTCAGATTGCGATGGCTTAACTTTCTTTCCATCTTCCAGTTGGTACAACTCCAAGGTGTTTTGCTTCTTTCCTTTAGCATAGGCAAGCCATTCTCCATCATGGGACCATTTCGGCCCTGTTATGTACTCACCTTTTGTTATTTGTTTTTCTTTCCCATCAATTTTAATCCAGAGGTCATGATGACGAATAAAAGCAACTTTCATCTCATTATGTTCCGCTCTAGTACTAAAAACTGAAGATAGAAAAATAAACAAAACCACACTACTACTCACGATATTTTTTTTCATACGTCCCTCCATTTTTCTTATAGCATTCCTCATATTCCGCTTACTATATGCGAATTTCACTCCAGATTAATTGCACAATTGTTGTGGATTTATGCCTAGTAAGGATGGGCCTCCCCACACTGAATATTATCCATTCGACATAATACCAAAAAATTTCCCAAGAAATTTTTAATTCAAAGAGGATTGGTATGAATTATGTCGAAAGTATAGTTTAGCCAACATTCAATTTTATATTTCATAACAAAAATGTAAGATAACTTTTCGGAATATTGGAACTTTTTATTAGAGGGAGTTTCAATGAAAAAAACTACATCTGCACTATTAAGTATGGCGCTTGTTTTTTCTAGTTTTGGAGCTTTAAGCGCGCATGCTGAATCGCTGCAAAAGGAGAAGCAATTTAGTCCACAGTTAAAAGCCAATATTGAGCAATGGGGAGAAAACAAAATCGCGCAAAATGTTGAAACAAAAACAGCAAAAGAAATTTCAGTCATTGTAGAATTGCAACATGCTCCGCTCGCTTCACAAAGTAACATTCAGCATGCTCCAGATTTAAAAAATGGAAATGTGCAATCATACCATGCACAATTAAAAAAGGCACAAGAGGATACAACAAAGAAAATTAAAGAAAAAGCACCCAAAGCAAAGATAAAAGAAACGTATAGTACGTTATTTTCTGGATTTTCTATTTCTATTCCAGGAGATCAAGTTGCTGCTTTAGCTTCTTTGCCTGAAGTAAAAGCTGTTTATCCGAACTTAACATATAAATTGCATGAAACAGCAAAAAGCACTACTAATGAAGAAGCGCCAAATGTCGGTGGACCGACAATCGGTGCACCTGAAGCATGGAATTTAAAAGATCCATCTGGCAAACCGCTTGATGGAAAAGGTATGAAAGTCGCTATTATTGATTCTGGCGTAGACTATACACATCCTGATTTACATGCAAACTATATCGGTGGATATGATACAGTCGATGAGGATAATGATCCGATGGATGGCAATGTACACGGTACTCATGTAGCTGGCATTATTGCTGGTAACGGAAAAATTAAAGGTGTTGCTCCAAATGCATCTATTCTAGCTTATCGTGTAATGAATGATGGTGGCACTGGTACGACGGATGATATTATTCAAGGTATTGAGCGCGCTATTCAAGATGGCGCTGACGTTTTAAATTTATCTCTCGGTCAAGATTTGAATGTCCCTGATCAACCTGTAACAATGACGTTAGAACGTGCAGCAAAACTTGGTGTTACTGCAGTCGTTTCAAATGGAAATGATGGACCAAAGCCTTGGTCTGTTGATGCTCCTGGTAACGCGAGTAGCGTCATCTCTGTTGGTGCATCTACTGTTTCTATTCCATTCCCAACATTCCAAGTAGCTGGTTCTAATAAATCTTATCAAGGATTACCGTTATCAAAAGCGGACTTCCGAGTAGGAAACGATGCTCAGCTTGTCTATGTTGGCTACGGTAATTCAAGCGATTACGCTAAACAAGATGTGAAAGGTAAGTTCGCCCTTGTTTTACAAGGAACTTCGAGCACGTTAGTAAAGGCAGAACAAGCAAAACAAGCTGGTGCTCTCGGCGTGCTATTAATTTCTAACGAAAAAGAAATTAATATTATGCCCGAATATTTTGGACGTGAAGATATAACTCTTCCAGTTATGCAACTATCAAATACAAATGGCGAAGAGTTGAAAAATTTAATTACAAAACGAAAGAAAAATATAAAGATTGGACAACCAAATAAAACCGAACTGATTGGTAACTTCAGTTCAAGAGGACCATCACAAGGGAGTTGGCTCATAAAACCTGATGTTGTTGCACCTGGCGTAAAAATTACTAGTACGGTACCAAGAGGTGGCTATGAATCTCACAACGGAACAAGTATGGCTGCGCCACAAGTAGCAGGAGCCGTTGCCTTACTACGTCAAATGCATCCTGATTGGACGACAGAACAATTGAAATCTGCTCTTGCCAACACTGCAAAAACATTAAAGGATGTCAATGAAAATACATATCCTGTCATGGCACAAGGATCAGGTTTAATTAACATTCCAAAAGCAGCTCAAACGGATGCGTTAGTGAAACCGAACAACGTAAGCTTCGGTCTTATTAAACCGAATAGCGGCAAACTGAAACTAACACAAAATATTACGTTAGAAAATCTTTCTAACAAAAAGAAAAACTTTTCAACTCGTATTGAATTATTAAATACAAAAACAAAAATCCAGACTTCTTTCCCTTCTTCTATTAGTATGAAACCAAATAGTAATATTGAAAAACCTTTTACTATTACTGTAGATAGCTCCTTACCACAAGGCGTATATACAGGGAATCTGTATGTAAAAGAGCAAGGGAAAACTGAAGAGATGCGTATTCCATTTACATTTAGCATCGATCCGAAAGAATACAAGCGTATTGATGGCCTTGAAATCGTTAATTCTACTTTCAGTCCAAATAATGACAAAATACTAGATGACAACCTAATCAATTACTATTTAGTTACACCAGTTGAAGATATAGCGTTTCATGCCAATTTAATTACGAAAGACCGTGTGACATATCAAGGCACTGTATATCAAGGTAAAAACGAAACACCAGGTTATAAGTCTTTCAAATGGAATGGTACAAGAACTGACGGATCTCCGTTGCCTGATGGCTTATACCAAATCGAAGCTGTTGCTTCTAACTCTGGTGGAGAAACGAAGCAAACAGGAGCTGTGTTTGTTGACCGAACAGCACCTAAGTTAACGCACGAAGTTGATCAAGAAAATCTCATAATTAGAGGAAAAGTTGACGATATTCTACTAGATTGGATGACAGAATCCGGTTGGATTGCGCCTGGTATTCCAGTGAGAATGCAATATGAAATTAACGGAAATGGTGTATGGGAAAGTGCATTCCTAAACATTTGGGATAAAAACTACGAAATTTATTTCGATCGTAATCAATTACAACAAGGAAAGAATACAATTCATATTGTTGCAACAGATGCAGCTGGAAATACAACTAATTTAAATGTTGATTTAGAAGTGAAATAAAGTGAAACTTTAATCAGTGGAGATTTCATTCATCCCCACTGATTATTAGCCTTCACCAATCGGGGTTCACGAGTAGTTAGTCTCCCATCTAACTTCTTTACTCCCACCGAATTTTGAGGTAGAATTTTTACTGCTCATTAACATGAGATAAAAAATTTTTATTGACAAATTTTTTAATATAGTTTTATAATACAAAACATAGTTTAGTTGAACGAATTATATATCGGCTTTGAAGGAATACTAGTAGCGACTTATATCACTGTCTCAGAGAACTGATGGTTGGTGCGAATCAGTACATATACAAGCGTGAATTACAATTCTGGAGCTTCTTTCCCGTAATGCTTTTTATGCATGAAGAGAAAGACGGATCTTTCCGTTATCGTAAAGTGAGTGGTAAACAATTAGTTGTTTACAAATAGGGTGGTACCGCGATTTTTATCGTCCCTATCGGATTTTCCGATAGGGACTTTTTTGCGTCCAACCTCTTACACAACTTCATATATACGCGTTGAAAGAATCGCAGTAGTATCTTATATCCCTGTTACAGAGAGCTAATGGTTGGTGGAAATTAGCACATATATAAGTATGAATTACAATTCTGGAGCTTCTTTTTCGTAGTGCTTTTATGCATGAAGGAAAAGACGGAATTTTTCCGTTATCATTAATTGAGATGTAAGTATATTTTCACTTACAAATAGGGTGGTACCGCGATTCTTTCGCCCCTATCGGATTCTCCGATAGGGGCTTTTTCTATTTCTCACAGAAACAGATGTTAAATAATTCCGAATCTTATGATAAAATTTTATAAGCGCTTACAAAAAAATGAAAGGAGGTGATACAAGCTATACGAAATCGATATTCAATTTTATTGAAAAAAAGGAGGATGTCTAAATGACAAAGAAAACAGAAATTCCATCGCATTTAAAACCATTCGTATCCACACAACATTATGATCAATACACACCGGTGAATCACGCTGTGTGGCGTTATATTATGAGACAAAATCATAGCTTCTTAAAAGACGTTGCTCATCCAGCCTATGTGAACGGACTACAATCATCTGGTATTAATATAGATGCAATTCCAAAAGTAGAAGAAATGAATGAATGTTTAGCACCAAGTGGCTGGGGCGCTGTAACGATTGACGGACTTATTCCCGGCGTAGCATTCTTCGATTTTCAAGGACACGGATTACTACCGATCGCAACAGATATTCGGAAAGTAGAAAATATCGAGTACACACCAGCTCCAGATATCGTACACGAAGCAGCAGGACACGCACCGATTTTACTTGATCCTACATATGCAGAATATGTGAAACGTTTTGGGCAAATTGGTGCAAAAGCTTTCTCTACAAAAGAAGAACATGATGCATTTGAAGCTGTTCGTACATTAACGATAGTAAAAGAAAGCCCTACTTCTACTCCTGATGAAGTTAAGGCTGCTGAAAATGCTGTAATTGAAAAACAAAACTTAGTTTCTGGTTTATCAGAAGCTGAACAAATTTCACGTCTTTTCTGGTGGACAGTAGAATATGGATTGATTGGAAATATAGATGATCCAAAAATATATGGTGCTGGCCTCCTTTCTTCTGTTGGCGAAAGCAAACATTGCTTAACTGACGCTGTAGAAAAGGTTCCATTTTCTATCGAAGCATGTATAGGGACAACTTATGACGTAACAAAAATGCAACCACAACTATTTGTTTGTAAATCCTTTGAAGAATTAACAGATGCGCTTGAAACATTTTCTAAAACGATGGCCTTTAAAACAGGTGGAAAAGAAGGTTTAGAAAAAGCAATTCGCTCCGAGAACTATGCAACAGCTGAGCTAAATAGCGGATTACAAATTACTGGTACATTTAGCGAGACAATTGAAAACGATGCAGGTGAATTAATTTACATGCGAACAAATTCGCCAACGGCATTAGCGCTTCATAATAAACAGTTAGCGAATCATTCTACTTCTGTACACAGTGATGGATTTGGAACACCGATTGGATTACTCACTGAAAATATTGCATTAGAAACTTGTACAGACGAACAACTACAATCATTAGGAATTACAATTGGAACTATCGCTGAGTTTACTTTTGCAAGTGGTATTCATGTAAAAGGAACAGTAACAGATATTGTAAAAAACAATAAGAAAATTGCTCTTATTTCCTTTATCGATTGCACAGTTACTCATAACACCCGCGTTTTATTTGATGCTTCATGGGGCACATTTGATATGGCTGTTGGCTCACAAATCACTTCAGTATTCCCAGGTGCCGCAGATGCAGCAACATTTTTCCCGATGGATGAAGAAGTTCAAGAAATTCCTGCTCCACTTGTACTGAATGAACTTGAACGTATGTATCAAACAGTTCGAGATATTCGAAGTGAGGAGATTTTACACGACGCGCATATCGATCAATTAGTAGCAATTCAAGAAGTATTAAATAAATTTTATGCGAAAGAATGGTTGCTGCGCCTTGAAGTATTAGAGTTACTTTTAGAGCATAACAAAGGGCATGAAACATCGGCAACATTACTACATCAACTTTCTACTTTCACAACTGACGAAGCTGTAACACGCCTTATTAACAATGGTCTTGCGTTACTTCCAATAAAGGATGTGAAAAATGATGCTAAGATTAACTGAAGAAGAGGTTCACGAGGAATTATTGAAGGTAGATAAATGGATGGTAAAAGATGAGAAATGGATTGAACGAAAATATATGTTTTCCGACTACTTAAAAGGAGTCGAATTTGTCTCTGAAGCCGCCAAACTATCAGAAGAACATAATCACCATCCATTTATCCTTATCCAGTATAAAGCAGTCATTATTACTTTGTCATCTTGGAATGCTAAAGGTTTAACGAAACTAGATTTTGAGCTTGCAAAGCAATTTGATGAACTATTTTTACAAAACGAAAAAGCAATTATAAGAAAGTAAAAAAAGAGAAGCCTTTTTTAGGCTTCTCCTTTCATTTTGAAATGAATACAATGTCCAAATGGGTCCTCAACTTGTAATATTCCATCTTTGTACGTAGCGACTTTGCCAATATTTTTTAAGCTTTCACATACTTGCTCTTTTTGTTTTTCATCCGCTAGTACAATTGTGAAATATTTCAAGCCGACGGAATTTGGCATTTGCGGCGGTATTTCTTCACCTTGCCACGTATTTAAACCGATATGGTGATGATAGCCACCTGCCGATACGAACAACGCTCCATTACGAGCTGGGATTGTTACTTCAAAACCAAGACCATCCACATAGAAACGTTTCGCTTCTTCCAAATCAGCTACATGGAAATGAATATGTCCCATCACAGTACCCGCCGGAAACCCATTCCATGTACTTCCTTGCTGTAATAGTTCTTCACCAGCTAACGGGTTACTAACAAATGGTAGTTCTCCATTCTCATCACGCCAAACTTCTTTTTGGCGATCATGATAAATTTCAATCCCGTTTCCATCTGGATCAGCTAAATAAAGGGCCTCACTAAAGTAATGGTCGGCTCCGCCGTGCAGTGGATATACCATTTCTACAAGATGACGAAGAATATTCGCTAAATCCTGTCTGCTTGGTAATAAGATTGCGTAATGATATAACCCCGTTCTCCCTCTTTGCTTTGGTAGAGCTTCTTTCTTTTCTTCAATGATAAGGAGTGGTTCGTTATTTTCATTCCCAAATGTAACAACCATTTCATCTTCTTTTAGTACTTTCATACTTAGTACTTCTGTATAAAACTCTAGTGATTTCTTTATATTTGATACATATAAATGAACAACATCAAGTGTTGTGTCGGGATGAAGTTGAAAACTCATCTTGTTAGCCTCCCATTTAATTTAGTTCTTCTTTAACATTCTCTCTTTTAAGAAATTATCTACAAAACCGTCTGCTTTCGCAACAAATAAGTACGCACCCATCGCTAACAATGCAAGTTCTAATTCGAAGCCAGGATTTTTTCCATCTCCTAATAAACCAGCTGACCATTTTACTTTTACAATTGCTCCAACCATTACAAGTGCAAATAATAATCCAATATATCTTACACCTAAACCTAGAATTAACAATATACCACCAACTACTTCCGCTGTTGCTACACCGTATGCAAGACCTCCTGGTAAACCAATGCTTGTAAACCACCCTGCAATATTGTCAATCCCCGATTGGAATTTTGTTAAACCGTGCATAAAGAATGTTACCCCTAACACGATACGAATAATTAAGTTACCGATATGTTGATTCATTTCATTCTCTCCTTTATAGTTTTCTTATACAAAACTTTTATTTACATTACAAAACATACACTACTTTTTTTTATTCGTCAATTCATTTTCACTGGGAAAATATATATTTTTTTTGCTATGATACAAATAGTTGTTTACAAAAAGGAGCTTGATTTTATGAATATTGGTTCTGCAATACGTGAAATTCGTCAACGTAGAGGCATAACAATCGCACAAATTTGTGAGGGAACAGGTCTTTCTAAAGGATTTATGAGTCAGGTCGAAAATAATAAAACTTCACCATCTATCTCAACTTTAGAAACGATCTCCAATTTTTTAAACGTTCCTCTTCCCTATTTATTGTTAGAACAAAAAGATCGGTTGAAAGTTGTCAAAAAGGTAGAACGTAAATACAGTGTATACGGAAAAGATGAACAAAGAATTGAACATGTTGCAGAGCAAGGTGGCCTCCGCCTAAATCTCGTAGAAATTCCTGCTGGGTTTCCGAAAGAAAACTCACCAAATGCCCATGAGGGGGAAGAGTGTCACCTCGTATTACGCGGAAAACTAGAAGTTCAACACGGAGAAGATATTGCAATTGTAGAAGAAGGTGATTCTTTCTCTTGGAATGCATGTGTTCCTCATATCGTGCGTAATATAGGAGAAGAAACGGCATTATTACTCATCTCTAGTCATGCAGAAAATCGAAAACGTGTTTATTAAATAAAAAAGAAGCCTGTAAATTAGGCTTCTTTTTTATCCCCTTATAACTCCATAGCTTGTCCCAACTAGTACAGTCTTTTCGTGTTGATTGCGATAAACCGACTCGATTGAAACCTTTTTGTATCCTTCCATCTGTTCAACATTTGTTAAAGTCAATTCACAAGTGATCGTATCCCCTGTAAAAACCGGTCTAATAAACTCACTTACTAATTCTCTTGCTATGTAATGTAATTCTTCGCCTACTTTCGTTCCAATACTAGCAGTCAATAAACCATGAACCATTAAACGTCCATTTTCATCATATTCCATATGATGCCTACCTTTATCTCCTGTAATATTTGCAAATTCAAAAACCTCTTCCTCAGTAAATCTTCTTTCGTATTTAAATACATCCCCAACTTTTATACTCATTTTTATCCCCCTAATAATAAACAGAATTTTCTTTTATTTTATCATAAAATGCGTCTTAGTTCAGTTTATATTATTAGAATATCGAGCCTTTTTCTCTTTATCGATGCCCATCTTTTTTTGCTATTTGATACCCATAATACGCACATGTTCCATTGCTCGATAGCTCTCTCACCTCAAAACCACAACTTCTATAAAAATCAAAATTACTCGCGGATGTATGTGCAAACCAGTCGCCATGTGGTAGCTTTTGCAAACAAAGAGCGACAAGTTTCTTGCCTAACCCCTTCCCTCTATATTCATATTTCACAACTAAATTTACTATGTTCGCGACCATGATTCCATCAGAAATGACCCTAACCATTGCAACCATCTCTTCTTCATCCCAAATTGTGAACGCCCATGTTGAATTTTCAAATGCTAGCGTGAATTTTTCAATTTGCCAGGAAGGGATATTATCATTGCTCCAACCGGCATCTTCGAATAAAGTTTTAATTGCATATGCAGGTACACCATTCGTTCCCTCACGAATAATAAGTCCATTATGATAAATATACATGTAATCCCCCCTTTATTTTTATATACCATTCTTCAAAAGATGCAATTTACCCTTTTTCATCCAACATGCTTAATGGAATAAACGAGAACATCCATCCCATGAAATGAAGTTGTTTTCTCATAACTAAGTCCTGTTTTTCTAGCAACAAAGATGGAGGCAGGGTGGTCCGGATTAATAAGAGAAATTAATTTATTCATTCGTAACGCTTGGAAGCCATAGTCTCTAAATGCTGCCGCTGCTTCTTTCGCATACCCTTTTCCCCAATACTGAGGTAGTAGCCAATACCCAATTTCAATTTCCTCTTTTCCATCTATCTGCTGCTTTACTAATCCTGCATGACCAATTCGTATTCCCGTTTCCTTTTCAATCAATACAAATAAACCGAGGCCGTTTTTATAGCTAGGAATCACCCACTCCTCCAAACTTTTTTTACATTGCATATATGTTTTTAACGTCCCATTTCCAATATAGCGCATTACCTTCTCATTTCCCCATAGCGAAGCGTAGAACTGTAAATCATCCATTGTATATTTACGAATTTGTAAACGATCTGTATGAAACATCTCTGCACTCCTTCCCACTCGTTTGTACTTAACTACACGACCATGTTTTGAATATATACTAAATGTTACTGTCTATTATAAAGGAACCAACAATAAAATACAGAATATTCAATCCCGGAAGAATTAAAAAAGGCAGTAGACAAATATTGTCTACTGCATCCATATCATAACTAGCATAAAGAAAACTACAATTGAGGGGGGTGTAGGATTTTCAAATATACTAGATACTTATCCCGTTCTAACGGGCGGTAAACTTTTCAATTATATGAAAGTGAAAAGTTTACCGCACATAAGAACCTTTGCGGTCATTAGGAGAGCACCGTTAAGTACTCAAATACACGCTGTGCTTTTTCTCCACCCATTCGTGCATGTTGAAGCAGAGAAATACCATGTGGACCCGATGCACGCAATGCCTCTGGTTGTGCTACTAAAATAGCTTGTACAACTTCTAATTCCCCAAGCATAGCGGCCGCGAAAATATCCATTCGAGCACCCTTTTCTAGTAAATAGAGAGCAATATCCTTACGACCTACATGTGCCGCTGCTCCTAATGCACTTTCCCAATCTGATCCACCCCAATTGTAAGAGGCATGAAGTAAGCTTGGCGATTCAGCCAACAGTTCTTGTACTTTTTCTAAATCTCCGTGAGCTACCATAACAAATTCCCTTACTAACTCAGTGGTAATACGTTCTTCTGTTCGCATCGCGCCTCTCTCCTTTTAGAAATTCTTTTCGGTGTAAAAAATGGCTTGTCGCTTCCTTGAAAAATATCTACCTCGATGCCGAACACACGTTGAAACATTTCATGACATAACACTTCTTCTGGTATACCGTCATACTGAAGCTGCCCTTGCTTTAATACAAGTAAACGATCGCTATATTGAGCCGCTTGGTTAATATCATGTAAAACCATTACAATTGTCATGCCAAACTCCTCGTTTAATCGTTTCACAAGTTCCATTACTTCCAATTGGTGAACGATATCCAAAAAAGTTGTTGGCTCATCTAATAATAAAACATTTGTACGCTGTGCTAGCGTCATTGCAATCCAGGCACGTTGTCTTTCTCCTCCTGATAAAGATTGTAAAAGACGATATTCATACCCTTCAAGATTTGTAACAGACAATGCCCAATCAACAATTTCTTCATCTTCTTTATTTAAGCGACTGCTCCATGATTTATGAGGGCCTCTTCCAAATTCGATTAATTCTTTCACTGTTAAATCTAATTGATGATCATGCATTTGTGGTAACATCGCTAATTGCTTCGCTACATCGGCACTTTTCATCGTATGAATATTTTTTCCATCTAGAATGATATCACCTTCGCTTTGTTTAAGTAGTCTTGCCACTAAACGAAGCAAAGTAGATTTCCCAGATCCATTCGGCCCAATTAAACTAACGACCTCTCCAGCTTTAATATGTACATTCATATTTTGCATTTGAAATCTTTCAGAATGTGCGTAAAACACTTTGTTAACGGAAATCACTTCGTTTTCCTCCTCTATGAATTAAATATAAGAAGAACGGACCGCCTAAGAAGGATAATAAAATACCAACAGGCAATTCAATTGGATCGAACCAACTTCGAGCTATCGCATCCGCGAAAACAAGTAATATCCCTCCGCCAAGACATGATAATGGCAATAAATATTTATAATCATTTCCAACTAATAAACGTAACATATGTGGTACGACAAGACCGACAAATCCAATAAGACCAGAAACACTAACCGCAATTCCAGCTAATAATGTACTTACGACTATTAAATAAAACCGGCTTCTCTCCACGTTATGACCTAATAATTTCGCCATTTCATCTCCAAGCATTAATACTCGAATATGTTTAATACCAAAGAAGGCTAATATAATAGCGAATATTGCATAATAAATAATCATGTTTAAATGTGCCCAACTTACACCACCAATGCCACCTGCTAACCATGGCAACACGGATTGTACTTTATCACTATGTAATAACATTAACGCTGACGTGGCTGCACCAATTAATGCATTGATTGACACACCTACTAAGACAATCCTTGAAGGTGGTGCCCCCTTTTGCCATGATAAAGCATAAATGACCATCGCCGTTATGAAAGCTCCTAAAAACGCTCCGAGCGGTAAAAAAGCCATATGCTGAGGGAATAAAATCATAATTACAATTGCTACAAGGCCTGCTCCAGATGAAACCCCAATTATACCAGGGTCTGCAAGAGGGTTTCTCATAACCCCTTGTAGCAGGGCACCAGATGCTGCTAAACACGTTCCTACTATAAATCCAACTAGCACTCTCGGTATACGAAGGTCCCATACAATTCGATGAACCGTCGAACCTTCATCTTGTATCCCTGTTAGAATATCTCGTAATGAAAAGGATAAACTTCCTGCGAAAAGGCCGTAAAAAAGACCTAAAATCGTTAATACTACTAAGGTAACTGCTATTATCCATCTTTTTTTCGCAAAAGGATGTTCCTTTTCCCTTACCACTTCACTACTTTCCATACGTATCATTTCCTTACATCTTGTATACTTTTATACATAAAGTCCATCGCTTCTGTAACTTTTGTTCCAGGATTTGATCCAAATAAGTCTGGTGGCAAAATCACTACACGATTTTGTTTTACTGCATCTAAATTTTTCCACGCTTCATTTTTCATCATTTCGCCTTCAAATGCTTTTTTAACGCTATTTGGATCTCCATGTGTAATTAAATAAATCACATCTGGATTTGCCTCAATAATACGTTCTACACTTAGCTGCGCATATTGCGGATATTCCTTCATTTCCGGAAAATCAGCTGCAATATTTTTCCCGCCTGTTTTTTCTAAAATATCACCTGATAAAGATGTTGGTAATGCTGCTAAATACGTACCTGGTGCCCCATACACTAGCAATGCTTTTACATCGCTTTTTTTCTCATATGTCTTCATTTGATCATTAATTTTTTGGTTAAGTTCTTTTGCTTTATCTTCTTTCTTCATAATCGTTCCGTATAGTTCAATATTCTTTTGAATATCTAGTACAGAATTTGCAGAAGAAATCATTACTTTCGTTCCTTGTCTTTCCACCGTTGGAACATTCTTTTGAAACCCATTATTAGCAATAAGTACATCCGGCTTTAAGCTAGCAATTTGCTCAAAATTCGGCTGATGCGCATTCCCGATTACTTGTACTTTCTTTATATCCTCTGGAAGCGTTATTTTTGCATCCGGACGACCTACTATTTTTCCGCCTAACGCATGAATAATATTCATGTCTCCCATACTTAATGTTGCAAAACTCTCTGGCACTTTATCGAATGTTACCTTTCTTCCTGACAGGTCGGTAACTTCGATTTTCTCTTTTCCTTTTTCTGTTTTTGTTGCAGATGCTTTTTCGTTTTCCTTTGCATTGCAACCTATTAACAAGAAAAAAATAGATAAAATCGCTGTGAATAGCGTAATAGATTTTTTCATTCTTCCACCTCTAACTGATAATGATAATCATTAACTACTATTCTACTTTAATTGATAAGGATTATCATTGTCAATATAAAACGCATACATTTTCTAGAAAAAACAAAAAGCGTTACAAAAAAAATTCCTTCTTTTTGTAACGCTCTATTTATCAATATTATTCACATTCGTTTCCCTCTAACTCGTCTCGCATCACTTTCACACGCTGGAAGAAAAAGAAGGATAAACTTAAAAATATAACGATGCTCCCCATCATAACAAAAGATTGTATTGCTTCTTTTGCTCCATTCGGAATCAACAAGCCAACCATTAACAATGTACTTACAGCGAGAAGAATTTGTCCAAACCGAGTATAATCTGCTATTTTTTCTTGTAATTCTTTCATCATATTCTCACTCCTCCATTTCACTGTATCATATTCTATTACACTTAAAGACAAGTAAATACAGACATTCTGGGAGATGTTTTCCAAAAGAAAAAGAGCCGCTTTATTGCGACTCTTTCATAAGCATTACTCTCCTTTATATGCTTCCATATAAATTTCTTTCAGCTCTGAAATAAGAGGTAATTTTGGATTAGCTGTTGTACATTGATCTTCAAAAGCTCTTTCTGCTAATAATCCAACAACCTCTTCAAACTGGTCCTTAGCAACTCCTTGTCCCGCAATACTCATATTAATATTTAAACTTTTTCCAAGTTCAATGATTGCTTGGACGAGTGATTCCACGCCTTCTGTTGTTGAGCCTGCTGGAAGCCCAAGCATTCTCGCAATATGTGCATAGCGTTCATCAGCTACAAAGTACTCATATTTTGGGAACAATGCGTGTTTTCTTGGCTTAATAGCATTATAGCGAACTACGTGCGGCATAAGAATTGCATTCGCACGCCCATGCGGAATATGAAATTCTGGTCCAATTTTATGTGCTAAGCTATGATTAATACCTAGGAAAGCATTTGCAAATGCCATCCCTGCGATTGCAGAAGCATTATGCATTTTTTCTCGTGCTTCTTCGTCATTTCCATCTTTAAATGCTCTTGGTAAATATTTGAATACGAGATCAATGGCCTTTAATGCTAATCCATCTGTATAGTCATTTGCTAGAACAGACACATACGCCTCGATTGCATGCGTTAAAACGTCCATACCAGTGTCTGCTGTTACATGTGGTGGTACTGTCATTACAAACTGTGGATCAACAATTGCTACATCTGGTGTTAATTCATAATCTGCGAGTGGATACTTTATATTATTTTTCTTATCTGTAATAACCGCGAATGGCGTCACTTCTGATCCTGTTCCTGATGTTGTTGGAATAGCAACAAACTGTGCCTTACTTCCTAATTTCGGATATTTACATGTACGTTTTCTTATATCTAAAAACTTCTGTTTAATTCCATAGAATGTTGTTTCTGGGTGCTCATAGAAAAGCCACATCCCTTTCGCTGCATCCATCGCTGAACCACCACCAAGTGCAATAATTACATCTGGCTTAAAACTTCTCATCATTTCCGCACCTTTAAAGACAGTTTCATCTGATGGATCTGGCTCGACCTCAAAGAAAACTTCAACTTTTACATCATTTGCATGTTTACGTAAATAATGCGTAACCGTATCTACATATCCGTGCTCAACCATTCCTGGATCCGTTACAATAAATGCACGTGAAATGTTAGGCATATTTGCTAAATATGCTGTCGCATGTTTTTCAAAATAAATTTTTGGTGGTAATTTGAACCACTGCATATTCTTTTTTCTATTTGCCAACCTTTTTATATTTAATAAATGCGTCGCTGTTACGTTTTGAGAAACTGAGTTTTTCCCATACGAACCGCAACCAAGCGTAAGTGATGGAATAAATCCATTATATATGTCACCGATTCCACCTTGTGATGAAGGGGCGTTTACAATAAGACGGCAAGCTTTCATACGTAATCCAAACTGCTTTTGTACTTCTTTATTTGTAGAATGAATAACTGCTGAATGTCCTAAACCACCAAGGTCTAACATGTCTTCGCAATATGTAAGTCCCTCTTCTAGTGAATTTGCTTTTACACAAGCTAATACTGGACTCAGTTTCTCACGAGATAGTGGATATGCTGCTCCGATACCTTGTATTTCAGCTACAAGCATTTTTGTATTTTCAGGCACAGTAATTCCAACTAATGCGGCAATGTACTGTGCTGATTTCCCTACAATATCACTATTTACTGCACATGTATTTTCATTAATAACAAGCTTTTCTAATTTTCTTCTCTCTTCTTCTGTTACAAAGTAACAATTGTTTGCAATCATTTCTGTTTTCACATCATCATAAATTTCCTTGTCTACAATGATTGCTTGTTCTGATGCACAAATCATACCGTTATCAAATGTTTTTGATAAAATTAAATCATTAACAGCCCGTTTTATATGCGCTGATTTCTCTATATAGCATGGTACATTACCAGGACCTACACCTAGCGCTGGTTTTCCAGTAGAATAAGCTGATTTCACCATACCTGCTCCTCCAGTTGCCAAAACAAGCGCAACACCTTCATGGTTCATTAATTGTTTCGTAGCTTCTACAGAAGGTTTTTCAATCCACTGAATACAATGTTTTGGTGCACCCGCCTTCACCGCTGCATCATATACTGTTTTCGCCGCTGCAATGGAACAGTTTTGTGCTGAAGGATGAAATGCGAAAATAATTGGATTTCTCGTTTTTATCGCGATTAATGCTTTAAACATTGTTGTCGACGTTGGATTCGTTACTGGCGTTACCCCAGCTACTACACCGACAGGTTCTGCAATTTCTATTATTTCTTCATGAGGATCTTCGTGAATAATCCCTACTGTTTTATCTTTCTTTATGCTATGCCAAATATATTCAGTAGCAAAAATATTTTTAATACATTTATCTTCATATACACCACGACCCGTTTCTTCAACAGCCAACTTGGCAAGCGGCATATGTTGATCAACTCCTGCTAACGCCATTTCATGAACAATGTTGTCAATTTGCTCTTGTGTAAAACTTTCTAATGCTTGTAAGGCCTTTTGACCGTTATTCACTAACGTATCAATCATCTCTTTTACTTCCTGCATTTCATTTACAACTTTCTCTTTGACTACCATGTAAATTCCTCCTATTCTGCTATCGTGGACTAAATAAGACCCTATAGGTCATAATAAGTCCCGATTAGCGCAAAAAAAATAGAGTTGCTTTCCTACATGAACCTCATTGTTTGTGAAACATTTCACAAGATTGTTCGTGAGTAACGTTTCATGAACTTAATATACATGAAATTATTTCGTTTGTGTATGTCTATTTTGTGAAATATTTCACAAAACAATATAATAAAAATGCACTGCTCTATATTAGCAGTGCATTTTTATTATGCTAGCGCTTGTGCTAAATCTTCAATTAAATCTTCACCGTCTTCAATACCGACAGAAATACGAATTAATGTATCTGTAATTCCTAATTCTTTGCGGCGATCTGCTGGGATTGATGCATGTGTCATTTGAGATGGGATAGAAATTAAACTTTCTACTGCTCCTAAACTTTCAGCAAGTGTAAAGTATTGTAATTTCTCTAGTACTTCATTTAATGTTTCTTCACTATCTACATCAAATGAGATAATAGCACCAAATCCACTTGCTTGTTCTGTTGCTAATTCATGGTTTTGATGTGATGCAAGACCTGGATAATATACTTTATTTACTTTTGGATGGTTATTTAAAAACTCAGCAATTGCACGTGAATTCGTTTCATGCTCTTCCATTCGAATTCCTAATGTTTTTAAACCACGAAGTAGTAAGAAGCTATCTTGCGGGCCAAGAATGCCTCCTGTTGAGTTTTGTACAAAGTGAAGGTCTTCTGCTAATTGCGGGCTATTTACAACTACTAGGCCTGCAACTACGTCACTGTGACCTCCTAAATATTTCGTTGCACTATGAAGTACAATGTCTGCTCCTAAAGAAATCGGCGACTGCCAATATGGCGTCATGAATGTGTTATCGATAATTGTTAATAAATCTTTCTCTTTAGCAAGAGTAGATATTTTCTTAATATCAGTAATTTTCAGTAATGGGTTCGTTGGTGTTTCCACATAAATCGCTTTCGTATTTGGACGAATTGCTTCTACAACTTCCTCTAAGTTTGTTGTATCTACAAATGTATGCTCAATACCGAAGCGGTTTAATACTTTTGTGATAACGCGGTACGTTCCACCATACACATCATCTGTTAAAATAACGTGGTCACCTTTTGAGAACAACATAATTGTAGCTGTAATAGCAGCCATTCCTGAACCAAATGCAAAACCAGCATGACCGTTTTCTAATACAGCAATCATTTCTTCTAAAGCTGCACGTGTTGGGTTACCTGTACGTGAATATTCATATCCTTGATGCTTACCAACTGCTTCTTGTTTGTACGTACTTGTTTGATAAATCGGTACATTTACAGATCCATTTGAAGGTTCTCCTATGCGAATACCATGAATTAACTTTGTCTTTGCTCTCATTTTTTATTCCCATCCTTTATATATGTCTTTACTTAAATAGCGCTCACTACTGTCTGGAAAAATCGTTACAATATTTGTACCTGGCGCCGCTTTCTCTGCTTCAAGTAAGCTTGCATGAAATGCTGCTCCTGACGAGCTCCCAACAAGCAGTCCTTCTTTTTGGGCTAATTCCTTCACTCGTAAAAATGCATTTCGATCAGAAATTGTATGAATTTCATCAAAATAAGATGTTTTCAAAAATGGTGGGATGAATTCAAGGCCAATCCCTTCTGTTTCATGCGAACCAGCTTTACCACCATTTAAAATGGATCCTTCTGGTTCCACAATAACCGTTTTTATACCTATATTTTTTTCTTTCAAATAAGATGCAGTCCCCATGAATGTACCACCAGTTCCTGCTCCAGCAACAAATATGTTAATCTCTCCGTTCAGTGCATCCCAAAGTTCAGGACCTAGTGTTTTGAAATAAGCACGTGGGTTTGCTTCATTCGCAAACTGACTTGGAGAGTATGAATTCGGTATTTCATTTACTAATTCTTTTGCTTTTGCAATTGCACCGGTCATTCCTTGCTCAGTTGGTGTATGCACGACCGTTGCACCTAGTGCTTTCATTAGTTCTTGCTTTTCAATACTAAATTTCTCTGGTACACAAACAATAACGCGTAAATCATGTTGTAACGCTGCAAGTGCCAGTCCAATACCAGTATTTCCAGCAGTCGGTTCAATAATTGTTCCACCCTGGGTAACAAGCCCTTTTTCTAGAGCATCTTCGATTAATTCTCTTCCTAAACGGTCCTTAACGCTTCCACCTGGGTTATAAAATTCAAGCTTTGCAAATAAACGGACCCCTTCCGGAAGTGAAAAACGAGTAATTTCTACAATTGGTGTATGACCAATCAACTCATGAACTCCACGATATACATTCATCGTGTTCTCCCCCTTATTTGCCAATAAAGAAAAGGCAACTGTATGTATTTTCTTTATATGAGACAGTTGCCTTTTTGTTACATTACTTTAACTCTTCTAGTACTTTTACGATAAAGTTTGTAGAATGAAGAGCTGCTTGATCTAAAAATTGATCAAATGAAACATTTGATTCTTTACCAGCAATATCAGAAAGTGCACGAATAATAACAAACGGAACTTCGTATTGGTGGCATACTTGTGCAACAGCTGCTGCTTCCATTTCTACTGCATAAAGATCTTCAAATTTATCACGAATTGCTGCAACGCGGTTCGGATCACTCATAAATGAATCACCTGTTGCGATCATACCTTTTACAACTTGAATATTTTCTTCTGCCTGCATACATTTCTCAGCTAATGCAACTAATGCTTCATCAGCCTTGAATCCAGGCGGCATTCCTGGTACTTGACCATACTCATAGTTAAATGCTGTTACATCTACGTCATGATGACGAACTTCTGTTGAAATAACTACATCTCCAACATTTAGAGAATGATGGAAGCCACCAGCTGAACCAGTATTAATTACTTTTTCAGGCTTATATCTTTCTAATAAAATTGTCGTTGACATCGCTGCATTTACTTTACCAATACCAGACTTTAACAAGATTACTTCATGTCCTGCTAATTGTCCTTTCGTAAATTCACAACCCGCAACCGTTTCTGTTTCTGCTTGTTCTAATTTGTCACGTAAAATACGTACTTCTTCTTCCATTGCTCCAATTACAGCAATTCTCAATCTAATCCCTCTTTCTATTGCTTAGTTGCCTCCATTACCCAAACGAAATGATTTAATCTCGTAAACGTTACATGGAAGCCATTGTTTTCAAAAATAGACTGCATGACTGGAATACGTGTATAGTATTCCGTTTGCAAATCGTTTGCTAACTGATGAAAACCTCTTTGTTTTGCTGTTTCAACAGTTTTATCATATGCATCTTGATCTGCAAATATCGTATCAGCAAACACTATTTTACCACCTTTGTTTAGCAATTGACTATACTTCGCAATCGCTACATTTTTTTCATCATCTGTTAAATGATGAAATGCATAGGTGCTTACTATGGTATCAATTGAATTTGGGACTTCAAACGAAAGAAAATCACCTTCTGTAATGGAAAACTCTTGCGGTAATTTCTCTTTTGCAATCATACGCATTTCACGTGACGGTTCTATACCGTAAACTGTGCGGCCAGCAAGTAATAATTTATTTGTTAAATTACCTGTACCAACACCAAATTCTAATACATTACCAAATGACTTGTTAACTACATCCTCTAGAATGTCCTCATAACGGGCGAAAACTTCTTTATATTGTATATCTTCGCCTTGTACAAATGAGTCGTACGTATGAGCCCACTCATCAAATAAACCATTAAATTCTGTACCCATAAAAATTCCCCTTTTTCTTATCGGTTTTATCAGTATAATATGCCCTCTTTCCAAAAATGTCAATTGAAATGTACATGGTATTTCCTTCTTTTCTTTGTTACACTATAGTTGATTACATAGGAGAGGGGTCGTCTTCGTGTCATTTACCTTTGAAATGTTAGAAGATAAAGTAGAGTTTTTCGAAGCAGGAGACTTAGCTTCTTTGGAACGAAAAATTAGTGAACAAATCGATAATAATAAAGCACTTATGCTTGAAGTTCATCACATCTCGCATCAAATGGTTATGGATCCGGAAAGCAAAAGACCATATTATAGCGCGGTTGTTCATTTTAAATTAAAGAAATTACGCTAACTAAAAAAGAGAAGCCCCTAAGGAGCTTCTCTTTTTTAGTTTAGAGTTTGAACAAGTACTGGTTTCCAGCCCTCATTGTCTACCCAATCAATATTCACATAATATTTTTTGCCTGATTGTTTATCTTGTACGTTACCGTAAGCTTTATTCTTACCGTTATTTCCAATTCTATGGATAACTAATTGCTCTACTGGAACGTCAATTGCAGCTGAAATAGCTTGATTCATCTCATTCCAATCTGCTGTACCTTTTTTAAACGTCATCGCAGGTGTTGCACCTTGCTCTGTACCTACTGGCTTCCAAGAAGGTTTCGTATAAGCATCAGTTGCCTTTGGCTGTGTTTTTTCAGCTGATACTTTCTCGTTAGCTTTCGCTTCTTCTTCAGCTTTTTTCTGTTCTTCTTCAGCCTTTTGCTTCTCTTCTTCCTGCTTCTTAGCATCTGCCTTATCTTGCTCGTTCTTCTTCGTCTCTTCTTTACCTTTAGCTTTCTCAGCCTTATTCTCTTTCGTTGTTTGCTGAGCTACTTTTTTATCACTAGAAGACGCTTGTTCTTTTCTTTCAGGAACAAACAATTGATATGATACAATAGCTACTAATATTAATACAATTGCAATTGCAATATTTAAAACACCGTTTTGACGACGTTTTTGTTGTTTCTGTTGGAATCTAGATCCTCCTGCCATTCTTCAAACCTCCATGCAGTTTTTCATACTTGCTATTGTAACATTAAATCTAGAAAGGTTGAACATTTACAATAATATTTTCACGAAATGAAAACATTTCACTATGAATTGCAAGATTACTTTTCATTCTCTAATCGATAGATTGATTCTACGATAGCTTTGAAAATAGGTGTAACTTTATTTTCACTACTATTCGTTTCTATATCCACGACAACTAAAGCATATCTTGGATTTTCATACGGAAAATAACCTGCAAACCACCGATTCACTTTCGTCCCTTTTCCTGTTTGCGCTGTCCCAGATTTTCCTGCGACACTTAGTGGCAACGACCTGAATGCTGCTCCTGTTCCTTTCTCCGTTGTTACAACGCCCCTTAATAACTCTTGTAATGTTTTCACCGCTTCATACGAAAGCTGTTTTCCACCTAATGTATGGTCTTCAAAAGTATAAAAGTCCGTTCCATTTTTATACTTTATTTTTTCCACAGCTTTCACTTCCATCTTTTCTCCATCCCTAGCAATCGTCGCCATCATATTTGCAATCGCTAGAGGTGACATACGTACATCTTTCTGTCCAATTGCTGTTTGCGCTACCGCCTTTTTACTATTCTTATTTCCTTCACTATCCCAAATCGTAACCTTCTTCTCCTCTGGCATTTGCTCAAAATGAGTTGTATGAAATACAGAACCTTTCCATCCAATCTTACCAGCGGCTCCTAAAGCTGCTACGTAAGTTTCTAACACCATCTTATCCTTTTGTATTAGCTCATTACCTAACTCTGAAAACGTCCTGTTACAGCTTCTAGCAAAGCTCTCTTTAAAACTAAGTGTACCCATCATAACTTGCGGGTGGTCTTCACCATATAAATCTTGATTACAATTAAATGTACGATTTAACACATTTTCATTTTGATCAATCACTGCCGCTGCAACTATTGTTTTAAAAACAGAACCGGGAAAATGTGGTGTTAACATTTGATTTTCAAGTGTAGTTGTATATAAGCGCTCATCCTTCACCTGCACAGATGGTTTACTGACCATCGCTAAAATTTCATTTTTCTTTACATCAAGTAATACTAGTCCTCCCTTCTTTATTTCGCTTGCTTCAACCACTTCTTCTGCTTTTTGCTGTAACCCGTTATGTAAAGTAGTTTGAATCGTCACTGGATAAAATGGATTTCCTGGCGCAGTATATTTCGCTTGTTTTCCAAAAATCGGTTCTCCTTGTCGGTCCACTTGATACAATACTTTTGCCTCTCCATCGGTCAAAAGAAATTCATCAAATGATTGCTGCAATCCTGAAATGCCAATTGGCGTTTTCCTTGAAATTCTTCTTACTTCTCCGTATCGTTTTTGAAATTCTCTTTCATTCTCCCCTACATTGCCAATTAAATGATTCATCGCGTCAGTTTGCCGTAAACGAACTTCAGCTGCTACAATACCTAATACATTTAATTGATTCACCTTCTCCATCTGCTCTCGTGCCAAGTGAAATGGTCCATCTCCCCTTTGCACGATAAATGCACTTTTCTTGTCTTTCATTTGACTTTCAATCTCTTGTCTCGACACACCAATGATATGCGCAATTTTCTCTAACATGTCATTTTTTATTTGTAGAAATGGAAAAACAATTAAAACAGGATACTTTTTCTCACCTATTTCCTTACCGTTCCGATCTATAAAATGGCCTCGTCCATCATCTACCGTAATGGACTGCGTCCGTTGTGTAACACTTTTTTCAATTAAATTTATCTTACGATCTGTAAATGATTCTGTATCTATAATTTGTATTTGAATTAAACGACAAAGTAAAATAAACATGATACATATAAAACAAATTAAAACAATTGTGATTCTCCGTTTTATTTTCATAAAAAAACACCTCGTCTATTATAGTTTGGACGGAGTGTTTCATCTTTTATACAAATAAAAAAATCACTCGCTTTTACACGAGTGATTTTTTATTATTTTACAGAGATAATCTCTACTTGCATTTCTCCACCTGGAGTTTGGATTGCTACCTTCTCACCAATTTGCTTACCTAATAAGCTTTTTGCAATTGGAGAATCGTTAGAAATTCTTCCTTCAAATGGATCTGCTTCTGCGCTACCTACGATTGTGTAAGATTCTTCATCTCCACCTGGTAACTCTTTAAATGTTACTGTTTTACCTAATGTAACAACTGTAGATTCTTCACCGTTATCTGTGATGATAACTGCGTTACGAATCATGTTTTCTAATTGTGTAATACGTCCTTCTACGAACGCTTGCTCATCTTTCGCTGCATCGTACTCAGAGTTCTCAGAAAGATCCCCGAAGCTACGTGCAATCTTAATGCGCTCTACAACCTCTTTACGTTTTACCGTTTTTAAATCTTCAAGTTCGTTCTCTAGCTTTTGCTTACCCTCTTGCGTCATAGGGTATGTTTTTTCTGTTGCCATATTTTCCACTCCTTTTATATACCAATCCCCCGAAAAAAAGAGGAGTTCCATATGAAAACTCCCCCACTTATATGTATAGCGGAGGTTTCTAGCACGCCTGTACTAGCGGAGTTGTCACATACAACCCCGTATTCCCAATTCTTCTTTATATAAAGAAGATATGTATGGAAAGTTGATATAAATATGCCCTCACCTATATATAGATGAGGTTGCATGTTTCATTGTATTCGATAGGAAGGGAAAAAATCCCTTCCTATCGTATATCTTTTACTATGCTATTACAAATTTACTTTTTGTTCAAGAATTGTTGCAATTTTTGTCACCATAATATCAATTGCAACATGGTTTTGTCCACCTTCAGGGATAATAATATCCGCAAATTTCTTAGAAGGCTCAATAAATTGATTGTGCATTGGACGTACAACACTTACGTATTGATCAATAACTGAATCCATCGTACGACCGCGCTCTTTAATGTCACGCTGCATGCGGCGTAAAATACGAAGATCTGCATCTGTATCAACGAATAGTTTAATGTCCATTAACTCACAAAGACGTGGGTCTTCTAAAATAAGAATTCCTTCTAAAATGATTACATCTTTCGGCTCAACTGGAATAACTTCTTCTGAACGCGTATGCAATGTATAGTCATATACAGGCTTATCAATTTGCTCATATGCAAGCAACTGCTGCAAATGTTCAATTAACAGATCATTATCAAATGCAAGCGGATGATCATAATTTGTTTTTAAACGCTCTTCCATTGGTAAATGGCTTTGATCTTTGTAATAATAATCTTGCTCTAAGATTAAAATAGAATGACCTTTAAAATGGTCAAAAATCGCTTTCGTTACACTCGTTTTACCTGATCCCGAACCACCAGCAATTCCAATTACAACAGGCTTATTCGTCCCCATTCGACTATCAACTCTTTCTTATTGAAGTATGCTTTTGCGCATCATATTATTCACATACACTGGTTGATCCACTTTGAATTTCACGATTTGCAGCGGATGTCTCGCTGCATCTAATTCGTTTCCATCCTCATCCCAAATTTTCTCCACCGTCTGCGTAAAGTTTTCTATTTCTGGTCCAAAGAACTCCACTTCGTGTCCTGGTTTGAAATGATTACGTTGCTCAATCGTTACGATGCCCGTTTCTTCATTATAATCTAACACTAAACCAGCGAAATCATACGTTGTTTTCTTACTATGATTTCCAAACATTTGCTCTTGATGTCCTGGAACCCCTTCAAAGAATGCCGGAGCTGTATCACGATTTGCACATTTATCAAGCTCATCTAACCATTCTTGTTTAAACTCAAAATTATCCGGATCCGCACAATACGCATCAATTACTTTACGGTATACCGTTGCTACAGTCGCTACGTAATGGATTGATTTCATACGTCCTTCAACTTTTAAGCTATCAATTCCAATTTCAATCATTTTCGGAATTGATAAAATTAAATTTAAGTCTTTTGGACTCATTGCAAAGTGAGCATCTTCTTCTTGGAATAGAGGAAGCTCTTTTGCATCTTTATGTTGTGATACTGTTTGAACTAAATCATAGTCCCAACGGCAAGATTGACAACAACCACCACGGTTAGAGTCACGTGCTGTCATATGGTTACTTAACGTACATCTGCCTGAATATGCGATACACATTGCACCATGGACAAATGCTTCAATTTCAATATCCACTTTTTCTTTAATTTCTTTCATTTCTTCATAGCTTGCTTCACGAGCTAACACAAGACGATGTAAACCTTCTTCTTTCCAATACTGTGCTGCTTTCCAGTTGGATAGTGATTGTTGTGTACTTAAATGCACTTCAACAGAAGGCGCTACACGTTTACACGTCTCAATAATAAGCGGATCAGCAACGATAATTCCCGTTACGCCAGCTTTTTCAATCCCTTTTAAATATTCCTCTAGCCCGTCCATATTTTCATTATGTGCAAAGATATTTGTTGTTACATATATTTTTGCTCCATATTTCTTTGCAAATTCAACACCTTCTGCCATATCTTCCAGTGTAAAGTTACCTGCATTCGAACGAAGACCAAATTCTTGTCCACCTAAATATACAGCATCTGCCCCGTAATGGATAGCTACTTTTAATTTTTCTAAGTTACCCGCAGGGATTAACAGTTCAGGTTTCTTCACAATAACGCGTTTGCCATCGATCACTCGTGAAATTTCTTGTACAGTCATTTCCTACACCCTCCTCGTTTAGTAAACCGTCTCTTTAAAGAAGAATCCTGTGTCTAACGGACGATTTACTGGTTGCATTTCTTCTATCTCTTTATATAAATCGTCTTTCACGTCATAATACGCATCACGATTTTCTACACATAAATCAATTGCTTTACGATATTTCTTCGTTACCTCAATAATGTATGCAGAGCTTTTTAGTACACCATCAATTTTTAAACTATCGACTCCAGCGTCAATTAGCTCTTCTAACTCATCGATGAAACAAATATCGTTTGGACTCATAATGTGAGTACCATTTTCATCTTCATAAATTGGATATTTATTGTTACGCTCTGGGTCATATAAGAACATATTCTCTTCATATTTTTTCTTTTCAATGTCAAGATTACGTCCTTGATACTCAAAGTAGTTTCCTACTAATGAACGCTTCGATTGGAACATACAAGTCATACCGTGAATTTGCACTTCAAGTTCCACTTCAGCATTTTCTTTTAATTCAACAATTTCATCCAAGCTAAGCTCACGAGCTAATACAGCACGTTTTGCTCCCCTTTGTCCCCAGTAGTTACAAGTAAACCAGTTTGTTGCTGTTGTTTCTGTATTCCAGTGCAATTGCATATTCGGCGCTACTTCTCGGACCGCCATTAATACTGCTGGATCTCCAAAAACAATTGCATCTACACTTACTTCGTTTAAAAATGCAACATAATCTGTTAATTCGTCTACTTTATCATTGTGAAACATAGCGTTCATTGCTACGTATACTTTCACACCGTTCTCATGTGCAATCTTAACAGCTTGTTTCACATCTTCACGTGAAAATTCCCCTGCTAAACGTAAACCAAACTTTTGCTCACCGATCATTACCGCATCTGCTCCTGCTTTCGCAAGAGGTTCGATATCCGCCACTGCTTTTGGCGTTACTAACAATTCAGGTTTCTTCATACCTTGGTCACCCTCTCTTTTTACTAACAGCTACTCCATCACCAATTGGGAAAATCGTTGTATCATATCCTTCATGATTCATAAGCCATTCATTATACGTCTTAATACGACGGATTAAACCACGTGTACGTCTGTTTTCAATTTTCTCTTTTGTCGTTACAAGCCCATGGTACATAACATTATCTGAAATAATTACGCCACCAGGATTTAATAACGGTTCATATAAGTCAAAAAAGCGACGATATTGTCCTTTTGCTGCATCAATAAAAATAACATCAAATGTTCCATGTTCTTCTACTTGCTCACCTGTTTCTAACGCATCACCGTAAATAACGGAAATACGCTCTTTAACTGGTGAACGTTCTATATATTCAAGCGCTTTTTCATATCGCTCGCGATTGCGCTCAACTGTCACAATGCGAGAATTTGGAATAGCTTGCATCATACGAATACTAGAATAACCAATTGCTGTACCAAGCTCTAAAATGCTTTTTGGTCCAATTAAACGTAAAAATTGCAACATAAATTCCATTCCAAGTCGATCCATAATCGGCACATGATTTTCTTTCGCATAATCTTCCATTTCAAGAATTAATTTATCTTTTGGATCAATAAATGATAATAGGTACTCGTTAACTGCATCCTCCATAATGGTCCTCCTTATTTACATGGAGAAGTGCCTCTATGACGTCTTTTCACACATAGAATGCAATAAAAATACAAGCCAGCTTTACCCTTAGCTTGTACGTCCCGTTTTGATATTAAAAACGATTCTTCTGCCAGTTTTTAACCCGATATATTTTACCACAAAAAAGAGGGATGTGCGACATTTTTCGCTACCCCTCCCCTTTTCACTGTTTTTTCGTAATATATTTTTGCTTTAATGCATTATGCTCTTCTAATGTTTTCGCATAGTACACTTCACCAGTTGGTGCAGCTAAGAAATAATAATAATCTGTTTGCGCAGGCTCTAACGCCGCTTCCACTGAATGTTTACCAGAGTTTGCGATTGGACCAACCGGCAATCCTTTCACAACATACGTATTGTACGGTGAGTTTATCTTTAAATCTTCGTATAATACACGTTGTTTATGCTTTCCAAGTGCGTATAATACCGTTGGATCAGTTTGCAGTGGCATACCTTTCGCTAAACGATTATAAAAGACACTAGAGATTTTTTGACGGTCTGTAAAGCCTGTTGCCTCTTCTTCAATAAGTGAAGACAATGTTAACAGCTGATGAACATCCCAGTTCTTCGCTTTCATTTTTGCCTCGTTTTGAACAATGATTGCATTCGTTTTCTCAAGCATCGGAATTACAATTTCTTCTAACGTCGTATCTTTTTTATAGAAAGAGTACGTCGCAGGATATAAATAACCTTCTAATGGATATTTAATATTGCTATCAAAGATTTTATCCGTTAATAACTTCGGATACTTTTGCTGCATTTTTTGAATAAATGCTTTATCGTTTAATTGACGTACAACATCATCTTTATTCCACTTTAATTCGTTTGCAACCGTTTCTGCAATTTCAGTTACTTGCGCACCTTCTTTTATCGTCACTTTATAAAGAGCTGGACGATGAACGCTACCAGATGACATTTGTTCAATCACATCTGAGGCACTCATTGAAGGATTTAATAAATATGTACCCGCTTGTAAATTTTTAGATTTAGCCTTTGTATAAAAACTAAAAACTGTACCGTTTTTCACAGTACCTTTTTCTTCTAAAATCTCACCAATTTTACTAGTAGATGATCCTTTTGGAATTTCTACTTCAATCTCTTTTTTATTCCCGCTATCAACTGGTCCTAATGCGGATGAAATATACGCATAGACTGAACCACAAACTAAAAGCAGTGCAATAATCGAAAATAAAAAAAGACGTCTACGCTTTTTTTTCACTTGATTCTCTATCAACACTCTTCCTCCTTAATTAAATTGTAGACCGTATGTATATCTTTCTATACAACACGATATAAAAACACAATAAATTTATTTATCTTTTTTTAGATAGACATTTTATTTTTCTACAATCCGTCTCATTATACTACAAAGGATTACACGGTTTCGACAAAAAATCTTTCATTTTACATATAAAAAAAGGTGGACTATATGTCGTCCACCTTTTCAGTACTTATTATTCAGCTTCTTGCTCATCAGCTAGAGTGTTGAACATTTCTTGTACCATTTCCCACTCTTCTTCAGATTCGATTGGAAGTAAACTTCCGCCCTCTTCTTCATTTTGCTCATAAGCCATTGCATCATAAATTGGGTCTCCATCTTCGTCTACTTCACCGATTGGAGAGAAGACTACGTATGATTTTTTGCCAAATTTTTCAGCATCAAAAGTGAAAATAATTTCACATAAATGTTCGTTACCTTTTTCGTCTACAATTGTAATTTGATTTTCTTCCATTTTGGTCACCTCTTATTTACTATCTAAAAATCCTTGTAAGATTACGACTGCAGCCATCTTATCAATTACCTGTTTTCGCTTCTTACGACTCACATCAGCTGAAATGAGCAGACGTTCCGCTGCCATCGTTGACAAACGCTCGTCCCACATTACAACTTCTAATTGTAACAGATTTCGCAGGTTTTCTGCAAATTGCTGGCACGCTTCACCACGTGGGCCAATTGTACCATTCATATTTTTAGGTAAACCTACTACTATTTTGTCCACATTGTACTGCTTTACTAACTCAGAAATACGATCAAAACCAAAGTGACCTCGTTCTTCGTTAATCCTGATTGTTTCCAGCCCTTGCGCTGTCCAGCCCATTTCGTCGCTCATTGCAACTCCGACTGTTTTTGTACCTACATCTAAACCTAATATCCGCATAAACTACTCCTCACGATGATGTTTCAAGTACGACTTCACAAGCTCTTCAATTAACTCATCACGTTCAAGCTTGCGAATGATGCTTCGTGCATCTTTATGGCGAGGTATGTATGCTGGGTCTCCACTTAATAAATAACCGACGATTTGGTTAATCGGATTATAGCCTTTTTCTTGAAGTGCATCATACACAGTTAAAAGTACATCATTTACATGGACACTCTGTTTTTCATCTTGAATGCTAAACTTCATTGTTTTATCAAAACCGTCCATTTCAAGCACCTCACTTATATAGTAAGTATAGGGAGAAGAACTTCTCCTCTCCCTACCATTGTACACTACTATCTCTTTATTTTGAAACAGATTTAACGTACTCTTGTACAAATGCTAAAGCTTCCTCAACTTGCGCTGGGTTTTTACCGCCTGCTTGAGCCATGTCAGGACGGCCACCACCACCGCCGCCACAACGAGAAGCTACTTCTTTCACAAGTTTACCAGCATGGTAACCTTGGCTAATTAAATCTTTTGTTACGCCAGCTAAGATGTTGACTTTATCATCATTTACAGACGCTAATACGACAACTGCAGACTCTAATTTATTTTTCAGGTCATCCATCATCGTACGTAAGTTGTTCATATCTGCAACGTTTACTTTCGCTGCTAATACGTTTACACCATCAACTGTCATTACTGAATCAGTTAAGTTTCCAGCTTCAATATTGCTTAATTTTGCAGCAAGAGATTCGTTTTCTTTTTGAAGTTGTTTTACTTCAGCAAATAAACCATCCACTCTTGTTAAAATATCTTTCGGGTTTGTTTTCATTTTTCCTGCTGCTTCTTTTAATAAACCTACTTGATCGTTCATTAATTCGTATGCAGACTTACCAGTTACCGCCTCAATACGACGCGTTCCTGCACCGATACCAGACTCAGCAACGATTTTGAAAATACCGATAGAAGCTGTATTATCAACGTGACAACCACCGCAAAGCTCTAAGCTGTAATCGCCAACTTGTACAACGCGTACAACATCACCGTATTTTTCACCGAATAATGCCATTGCACCCATTTCTTTCGCTTCTTCGATTGCTTTTTGAGAAATCTCAACATCAATACTTTCCCAAATTTTCTCGTTTACGATACGCTCAATTTTTTCTAATTCGTCAGCTTGTACTTGACCGAAGTGAGAGAAATCAAAGCGTAAACGTTCAGAAGTTACAAGAGAACCTGCTTGGTTAACATGCGTCCCAAGTACGTCTTTTAATGCTTGGTGTAGTAAGTGAGTTGCTGTATGGTTTTTCACAACGCTACTACGGTTTTTCGTGTCGATAATAGCTTTCACAGCCGCATCTTTCGTTAATGTACCTTCTTCAACAACAACTTTGTGTAAGTTTTGACCATTTGGTGCTTTTTGTACGTCTTTTACAAGTACTTTCACGCCGTCAGCAAGAAGGTAACCACGGTCTGCAATTTGTCCACCGCTCTCAGCATAGAATGGTGTTACATCAAGCATTAATTGCCCTTCTTCACCAGCTTGTAAGCTATCTGTGTATTCGCCGTTTTTCACAAGTGCAACAACGTTACTTTCTGTTGCAACTGTACCGTAACCAACGAACTCGCTCGCTACTTTCACTTCTCCAAGGACACCGCCTTGAACTTGCATAGAATCAACGTCTTGACGAGCAGCACGTGCGCGCTCACGTTGTTTTTCCATTTCACTTTCAAAGCCTTCCTGATCAACTGTCATACCAGCTTCTTCTGCATATTCTTCTGTTAATTCAATCGGGAAACCATATGTGTCATATAGACGGAACGCATCTACTCCAGAAATAACAGTTGTTTTTTCTTCTTTTGCTTTTGTGATAACTTCAGCTAAAATTGCTTCCCCATCATGAAGTGTTTCATGGAAACGCTCTTCTTCATTTTTCACAACTTTTGCTATGAAATCTTTCTTTTCAAGTACCTCTGGGTAGAAGTCTTTCATTACCTCTCCAACAACCGGCACTAATTCAAACATGAATGGACGGTTGATGTTTAATTTTTTCGAATAACGAACAGCACGGCGTAATAAACGACGTAATACATAACCACGGCCTTCGTTAGATGGAAGAGCGCCGTCACCAACAGCGAATGTTACTGTGCGGATATGGTCAGCAATTACTTTAAACGCCATATCTTTTTCTAAGTCACCATTACGATACTTCTCACCAGAGATTGATTCTGTTGCACCAATCATCGGCATGAATAAGTCTGTGTCAAAGTTTGTAGGTACATCTTGAACGATAGATGTCATACGCTCTAGACCCATCCCTGTATCGATGTTCTTCTTAGGAAGTGGTGTATATGAACCGTCTGGATTATGGTTAAATTGAGAGAATACAAGGTTCCATACTTCTAAGTAACGCTCATTTTCTCCGCCTGGATATAATTCTGGGTCACTAAAGTCATTACCATAAGCTTCTCCGCGGTCATAGAAAATCTCTGTATTCGGTCCACTTGGTCCTTCACCGATATCCCAGAAGTTTTCTTCTAAACGGATGATGCGCTCTTTTGGAACACCCATTTTCTCATTCCAAATTGTAAATGCTTCTTCATCTTCTGGATGGATTGTAACTGATAGTAATTCTTTATCGAATCCGATCCATTTGTCGCTCGTTAAGAATTCCCAAGCCCAAGTAATTGCTTCTTCTTTAAAGTAATCACCGATTGAGAAGTTTCCTAACATTTCAAAGAATGTATGGTGACGAGCTGTTTTCCCTACGTTTTCAATATCGTTTGTACGAATTGATTTTTGGGCATTTGTAATACGTGGATTTTGCGGGATTACACGTCCGTCAAAATATTTTTTTAATGTCGCTACACCACTGTTAATCCATAACAGAGATGGATCTTCATGCGGAACTAGTGATGCACTAGGTTCTACTGCATGTCCTTTTTCTTGGAAAAAGTCTAAAAACATTTGACGAATTTGTGCGCCTGTTAGTTGTTTCATTGTATTTTCCTCCTTAAATATAAAAAACTCCCGCCCCTATAAAAGGGACGAGAGTTAACTCGCGATACCACCCTAATTATGAATTGATTATTATAACAATCAATTCATCACCTCATGGTGCCGTAACGTGGCAAAACGGCAGTGATTAGCTGCTCTCAGGATTAGCTTTCTGTTACCCTTCATTTAAAGCTTCTTTCAGCCATATGGAAGCTTCTCTCTATAAATGGACTGTAACGTACTTTTTCCGTCATTGATTTAATGTATTATATGACTAAATATAATAGAATTCTCTTAAGTTTGTCAATGTAGATAATCATTTATATTATATCAATCGCTTATTAATCATAGCTATTCTACTAGTCATTCTTAACAGCCTTTTCATATATTATGCATTTTTCAAGAAATTGTACTGCTTCTCTAAACCTTTCTGAATATTTTATTATGGCAACCTTATTGAACAAAGCTAAAAATATGTTAACGAATGACGAAACAATTTTGTTTTACGCAGCATGTTCATTAGATATATTTATTTATCGTTCCGTCGCAAGGCCAGGGCTGTTAATTTTAACGAACAAACGGCTCTTCTTTTATGGACCAGATGTAAGTAAGAACCCAATATTTGAAGAGTACTCTTTTGCAAACATTTCTAATCTAAAAGAGCAAAAGCGGCTTTTCAGCAATCAAATTATATTTATGTACGATAATGAATGGAAAAAAATAAAGCATATTCAAACAAATGATGTAAGCTCTCTCGTTCAACAAATACACGAGCAACTCTCTACATAATGAAAGCCCTCTACTTTTATAAGTAGAGGGCTTTCCTATTACACATTTTCTTTTTTCAAAAGAGGTCTTACATGAACAATCACTGTACGAATAACCGCTAAAATTGGAACTGATATTAATAATCCTACAATCCCAGCTATCTCTCCTCCAACTAGTAATGCAAGCATAATAATAACAGGATGCATACGAAGTGACTTACCAACGATGTAAGGTGATAAAATGTTACTTTCCAAAAACTGCAAAATAGCAATCGTAATTCCCGCCTTAATGAGTAAACTCGTTGATACGGTTGCCGCAATCATTAATGTCGGAATCGCCCCTAAAATAGGACCGAAGTACGGGATTATATCCGTTACCCCAATAATAATGCCGAGTAATAGTGGATATTTCATACCGATAAACCAAAAGGAAAGAACAGATACTCCCCCTAATACTAAGCAAACAAACAACTGTCCTCGAATATAACTTCCGAGTGACTTATCAATTTCTTTCGCCAGCATTTGCCCTGTACTACGCCACTTACTTGGGACTAGTTTCCAAAAGATGTGATAAAATTCACCGTAATCTTTTAATATGTAAAATACAATGAACGGTATTAAGAAAATAATAAGCAACGAATCGAGTACACCACGAGCCGTACTCATCACTTTATTTAAAAGTGATTGTATCTTCGTTTCTACACCAACAAAAATTTGTTTCACCTTTTCATGAATAAATGATGGAAAATTTGCTGTTTGTTCTGTGACGCCATCCATCCAAGAATCATACATTTTTGTAAACTGTGGAAATTGTTCATTAATCTCTTGTAACTGTTTAATAACAACTGGCGTTCCTTTATAAATCCCATAACCAATTCCGCCAAAGAAAAGGATGTAAATAAGCAAGATAGCAAGTGTACGTGGCATCCCTTCTTTATGAATTTTTTCAATTAAAGGATGCAATAAATACGCAATAAAGCATGCAATAAGAAACGGTGTAATTGCCACTTTAAATACAAAAATAATCGGTGCCCATAGCGGCTTAATTTTTAAAAAGACAAGTAAACAAAGAAATACAAGTAACAATAACCCTAAACGATATATCCAAATGATTTTAAGATTCTTCACATGAAAAACCTCCTCCACCTTTATTTTGAAAATAAACAGGGTAGGTTATGTGCAAAAGTTTTAAAATCTTTTCGTGCAGACCATACTGTTTTGTAAAGACATACATATACATAACATAACAAGGACAACCACCCCTGAGAATGCAGCATGAAACAATATAATCAGGAGGGCTAATAATGGTTTTATTTATGCTCGTATTATCAGCACTTTTTATGATTCTTGAATGGGTTTGTATCGGGTTTGGGATTTGGAAAGGTTTCTTTATTCGTTCCTCGCGAAAAGAAAGGGCGAAGCAGTTATTTCATTACGGAATGCTTGGCGTTGGATGTTACGGCCTATCTTATCTCTTCTCTGAAATTGGACTTTTATATTTACATACAAGTGCATAAAAAAACTCCCTTATGATGAAGGGAGTTTTTTGCGCTTATAAATAAGATTTAATCATCTTACGTGCTTTTTTCATATTGCGTTTTGAAAATACATCTTGCTTGCGAGCATATTGATATGCTGCCGCTCCAACACCTAATGCGATTAATGAATTGCGTAGATTCAAAGTAAATCCCCCTTTTCGTTATCCGATCGTTCTTTCGTTCTCATCAAATAAATCATCAAGAGAGCTTAATGAACCATCTTCCTCTACTTGATGCGTATGGATTTTCCCTTTTGAAACCGATAATTCGATATAACAATTCCAGCAATAAAATTGGTTGACACCTATTTTTCCAATGTCTTTCCCTTTGCAATTTGGACAAATGAACATATGGCTTTCATCTCCTTACAGTCTCCCAGATTCTATTCGCCATTATGTCCAAACCGCATTCATTTATACATTACTGGAGCCTTTCAACGATATACGTTTGAAAGTTTCACTATATAATTTCACCTTGTTACATGAAATCATACGGTGAAATGTTTTCCACGTCCATTTCTTCGCCATTAACTGTTACCATCTGTACTTCTCCTTGTGATTCTTGCAAACGATTCGCTAAAGTCGTTTGACGCATTGCATCATCAAGGCGATTTACACCAGATTGGAAAGCTGCTTCCTCCCCGCAAATAATGAGGAACTTTTTACTTCTTGTAATACCAGTGTAAATTAAATTACGACGTAACATACGATTGTAACTTTTCACTATCGGCATAATCACAATCGGAAACTCACTACCTTGCGATTTATGAATCGAACAGCAATAGGCATGTGTAATTTGATTTAAGTCTGGCTTTGTATACGTTACCTCAATTCCATCAAATGAAACGATAATCATATCTTGTTGTTCAACGTTCTCTTTCGCATAAAACACCGAAACAATTTCTCCGATATCACCATTAAACACTTGACTCTCCGGTTGATTAACGAGTTGCAGTACTTTATCGCCTCTTCGGTATACAACATCACCGTAAGCAATTTCTTTACTCTTTTCCCTTTTCGGATTAAACACTTCTTGCAACGCTTCGTTTAGTACATTAATACCGGCAGGGCCACGATACATCGGGGCCAGTACTTGTACATCTCTTGCGCTAAACCCTTTTGTCTTAGCATTTTCACAAACCTTCTTAACAACCTCAACAATTTGAGCTCCTGTACAGCCGATAAATGAACGATCTTTTTGATTTTGCGCTAAATCTGGTGGGAGCGTTCCATTTTTTATCGCATGGGCGAGTTGAATAACAGATGAGCCTTCCGCTTGACGATAAATTTCAGTAAGCTTCACTGTTGGAACTGCACCTGCATTCAATAAATCTTTCAACACTTGTCCAGGTCCTACAGATGGTAATTGATCTTCATCACCTACAACGATAACTTGAATGTTAGTCGGCAATGATTTAAACAGCTGATTTGCAAGCCAAATATCAACCATTGAAAATTCATCAATAATAAGCAATTTCCCTTGTACCGGATCCGTTTCATTACGCTGGAAAGACCCTTCTGGGGTCCAGCCAAGTAAACGGTGAATTGTACAAGCTGGAAGCCCTGTTGATTCACTCATTCGCTTCGCTGCTCTTCCTGTTGGGGCCGTTAATAATATCGGAAATGGATTATCGTCACTGTATTCATTCGGATTTAACGATAGCCCGTGAAGTGACGCATACATTTCAACAATTCCTTTAATAACTGTTGTTTTCCCTGTTCCTGGTCCACCTGTCAATAACATCATCGGTTTATGAAGTGCCGTTTGAATCGCTTCTTGCTGAAACGGTGCATACTGTACATTCAGTTGTTCTTCAATTTGACCTAACGTCTTTAACACTTCTGCTTCAGGAAATGAGGGTGTTTCCTCCTGATTCATAAGCCTGCGAATAGACTTTACAACACCTTTTTCTGAGTAGAATAACGATGCTAAATACACTCGTTCTTCTTCTATGATAACTTTCCCTTCACTTTGCATCATTTCAACGCAAGCTACAATGTCTTCCTCGGTCACTCTTCCTTCTTGATTATTTAAAAGTGACATCGTTTCTCTTACAAGTTGATTTTTCCCCATATAAACATGACCAAGTTGCAATGAAACATTCTCTAACGTATAAAAACAACCCGCACGTACACGGTCATTATGATTACCCGATATACCTAACGCACGTCCTATATCATCCGCTCTTCCAAATCCAATCCCGTCCACTTCTTCAATAAGCTTATACGGATTATTACGAATCACTTCTAATGTCATCTCTTTATATTGCTGGTAAATCTTAATAGAAAGCTTCGTTCCAAAACCGTAACCATTTAAAAAACTCATTACTTTCTCTAGTCCTTGATGTTCAACAATTGTCTCATATATTTCTTGAGCTTTTTGCTTATTGACAACACCATTTAACGCATCCGGATCATCCATAATTTTAGAGATGGCATGTTCCCCAAGATGATCCACAATTTTTTCAGCTGTACGCTTTCCTATCCCTTTAAATAAATCACTCGCTAAATATTGCACCATACCAGCTTTTGTTTGCGGCAATTCTTTCTTAAATGTTTCAACTAAATATTGTTTCCCATACTTCGGATGGTCTTTAAAATGCCCTGTCAATGTAAATACTTCATCTTCATGCATGCGGGGAAAATGACCGTTTATCATCACTTTTTTTTCGTCGTACGTTTCATTCGTCTCAATGACTTTCATACTGACAACGGAATAGAGGTTTTCTTCGTTGTGGAAAATGGTATGAAGAACTTGCGCTTTTATAAACTTTTTATCTTCCTCAAACAAATCCATTGCATGTTGATTTCCCATCTTTCCTCTCCTTTCCGGTTCGTTTCACTTTAATGAGCAGTACATCCCCCACCTATTTAGATGAGGGATAACTACCCATTAAACTATATTTTCATCTTATTCAGCTTCTTGCTCCAATAAACGAACACCATTACCAGCTAAAAAGTGATCTGGCTGAATTTCAGTTGCTTTCTTAAATAAAGTAAGAGCCTTCTCGTTATTTTCTTCAAATACGTACGCAACACCTAAATTATAATACGCATCTGCATGCTCTTCATCCATTTTTAATACCTTTTCAAAATAAGGTTTCGCCTCTTGAATATGTTCTAAACGTGCAAAGCAAAGTCCGCACTGGAACACAGCTTCTACATCGTTTTCATCTAATTCTGTTGCTCTTTGTAAAAATGGCAGCGCAAGACGATCATTTCCAAGTTGAACATGTGTAATACCTAGCATAAATGTTACATCAGCTGATTGTAATCCAGCTTTCATCGCTTGTTCAAATACAGCTTTAGCCTCTGCAAATTGCTCTTGACCGTAATAAACGTTTCCTAATCCATAATAAGCAGCAGCAGATTTATCATCTAACTCTAATGCACGTTTATAAAATAAAATTGCTCTTTCACTATCACCTAGTACATCTAATAAGTTCGCAAAATTAATGTATCCAAGCGCATCTTTCGGGTTTTCTTCGATTGCTTCTGTGAAATTTTTAGCAGCTTCTTCCCAGTTTCCTTCTTGCATATATTGAATACCTGTTTCAAGTTTGTTTGACATGTCCTTCACCTCTACAACAAATTATAACAAAGAATGTATTTTCCAAGCGAACGAAAATTCGCTTTATGTAAAAGAAACCTCTAACCGCGAATCGGCAGAGGCTTCTCGTTTTATCCTAAATAATCCAATTTCTTACCGCTACGGTACACTTCATCAATTGTAGCACCGCCTAAGCACTCATCTCCATCATAGAAAACAACTGCTTGTCCTGGTGTAATTGCACGAATTGGCTCATCACAAAGAATACGAACTGTATTTTCATCAACGATTTGAACCGTTACTTTATTGTCTTCTTGACGATAGCGGAATTTCGCTGTGCACTTAAATTCTTTTTCTTTCGCTTCATTACTTACCCAGCCGATATTCGTAGCAATAACTTCATCACCATATAGAAGCTCGTTATGGAATCCTTGATCAACATATAAAATGTTTTCTTTCAAGTTTTTCCCAACAGCAAACCACGGATCACCGTTACCACCAATACCAAGGCCATGACGTTGTCCAATTGTATAGTACATTAAACCGTCATGCTTCCCTTTCACTTCACCAGATAATGTTTGCATCACACCTGGTTGCGCTGGTAAATAGTTGCTTAAGAAATCTTTAAAGTTACGCTCACCGATAAAGCAAATACCAGTACTATCTTTCTTCGCCGCTGTCGCTAAACCAGCTTCTGTCGCCATTTCACGAATTTGCGGTTTCTTTAATTCACCTAATGGGAACATTGTTTTTGATAATTGCTCTTGGCTTAATTGATTCAAGAAATACGTTTGGTCTTTATTATCATCAACGCCGCGAAGCATTTTATATTCGCCGTCCATATAAGCAACGCGTGCATAATGACCTGTCGCTACATAATCAGCACCAAGCGCAATCGCATGCTCTAAAAATGCTTTAAATTTAATTTCTTTGTTACACATTACATCTGGGTTTGGTGTACGACCAGCTCGGTACTCATCTAAGAAGTACGTAAATACTTTATCCCAGTATTGTTTTTCAAAGTTTACTGCATAATACGGAATGCCAATTTGGTTACACACTTCAATTACATCATTGTAATCTTCTGTTGCTGTGCAGACACCATTTTCATCTGTATCATCCCAGTTTTTCATAAAAATTCCGATTACATCATAACCTTGCTCTTTTAATAAAAGAGCTGCTACAGATGAATCGACGCCACCGGACATCCCGATGACAACGCGTGTTTCTTGAGGTAGTTTGTTCATCATGTCACCTCCCATGCTAATTTTGTGTTAATCGCTTCACGATTTTCACTGTTTCGTACGCCGCTTTCTCAATTTGCTCTTTCGTATTTCCAAGTCCGAAACTAAAGCGTACGGATGAACGTATTTGATCGGAGTCTTTTCCGAACATCGCTACTAATACATGTGATGGATCAATTGAACCAGCTGTACAAGCAGAACCACTTGATACCGCAATGCCAGCTAAGTCTAAGTTCACAAGAAACGGTTCAATGTTCATTCCTGTAAAACTAATATTAAGCACATGCGGTAAGCGATATTCTAAGTTTCCGTTTACCTCGAAAGTAATGTCTTCATTTTTGAAGACAGATACCATTATATCTTTAAACTCTTCGTATTGGGCATTTTTTTGCTCACGAGTTTTTTCAGCTAGCAAAATTGCGTGCTGTAAACCAACGATACTCGGTACATTTTCAGTACCAGCACGGCGTTTTCTTTCTTGCTCCCCGCCTATTAATAACGGTTCAAATTTCACATTTGCACCAGCGAATAAGAACCCTACACCTTTCGGCCCGTTAATTTTATGAGCTGAAATCGATAATAAATCAATGCCGAACTCTTTCACATCTATTTCTACTAATCCGTAAGCTTGTACCGCATCTGTATGGAAATAAGCTTGATGCTCTTTTAATAGCTTACCTATTTCCGCAATTGATTGCATCGTTCCAACTTCATTATTCCCAAACATAACGGATACGAGAATTGTCTCTTCCGTTAATGCCTTTTGTATGTCAGAAACTTGAACGCGTCCTGTTTCATCAACAGGTAAATATGTGACTTCAAACCCTTCACGCTCTAACAATTCACACGTATGCAAAATTGCGTGATGTTCAATTTGCGTCGTTATAATATGGTTACCTTTATGGCGATTCGCACGTGCTACACCGATAAGTGCCAAATTATCAGCTTCTGTACCACCACTCGTAAATATAATTTCATTCGGATTCGCATGAATGCTACGTGCACACACACGTCTCGCCCCATCTACTGCATGGCGCGTTTGACGTCCATAAAAGTGAATACTAGACGGGTTCCCGAATGTTTCTGTCATATATGGAATCATCTTTTCGACCACTTCTGGGTGAGTCGGAGATGTCGCAGCATGATCTAAGTAAATGCGTTCCATTAAATCTCCTTCTTTCCAAATCGTTTCACAAGGAATTAAATGTAAAACATATAGCCCCCGTGATTTTCTTCCTCATAACGTACTAAATCTTCTAACGTTGTACTATCTAACACTTCTTGCACCGCATCACGAACACGCATCCATAATTGGCGTTGTGCTGGTTCTTCTTCTTCTATCATTTCTACAACACTAATTGGACCCTCTAGTACACGGATTACATCCCCAGCTGTAATGTTAGCTGGCTGATCTGACAATACATATCCGCCATATGCCCCGCGCGTACTCTTTACTAGACGAGCGTTACGAAGTGGTGAAATTAATTGCTCTAAGTAATGTTCCGATAAGTCATGTGCCTGCGCAATTGATTTTAAGGAAATCGGACCTTCACCAAACTTTTTTGCAAGATCGATCATAATTGTTAAGCCGTAGCGGCCTTTCGTTGAAATCTTCATCTATTTTGCACCTCTTTTCAAATTTTCACTTCTATTGGTTATATCTTATTTATAAAAGAACACAATTTAAAATCCTATGAAATTATAGCATAATATAGTATTATAAGAAATTTCAACTTGTGTATCAAAATGATAACATAAAATCACATTGAAAAACTCGGAAATTATTACAATTGAAAGAAAAATGAAAATATTCATATTCATTTTTCCCACAAAACGGCATCCTATTTCAAATTCCACTAAAAAAAATGATACGATAGAAAGAGATTATACATTAAGGGAGACGGTAAAAATGAAACAACCACTCGCACATCGAATGCGCCCTACAAATATTCAAGAAATTATCGGACAACAACATTTAGTTGGTGAAGGAAAAATTTTATGGCGAATGGTCCAAGCAAATCATTTTCAATCTATGATTTTATACGGTCCTCCAGGCACTGGAAAAACATCCATTGCGAGCGCAATTGCAGGAAGTACCGGAACCCCTTTTCGCCTATTAAACGCTGTTACTCATAATAAAAAAGATATGGAAGTTGTCGTACAAGAGGCAAAGATGCATCGACACCTCGTTTTAATTTTAGATGAAGTACACCGTCTAGATAAAGCAAAACAGGATTTTCTATTACCTCATTTAGAAAGTGGACTCCTTACCTTAATTGGTGCAACGACGAGTAATCCGTTCCATGCTATTAATTCTGCTATTCGAAGTCGTTGTCAAATCTTCGAATTACACGCATTAACAGAAGATGATCTTTTAATCGGCTTAAAACGAGCACTTGAAGATAAAGAAAAAGGTCTTGGCGAGTATGATGTAACCGTTACGCCTGAAGCATTACATCACTTCGCAAATGCTTCAGGCGGAGATATGCGTTCCGCTTATAACGCACTTGAACTAGCTGTTTTATCTAGCTTTACAACGGATGACAAAGCTGCGGAAATCACACTAGAAATTGCAGAAGAATGCTTGCAAAAAAAGAGCTTCGTTCACGATAAAGGCGGAGATGCTCATTATGACGTATTATCGGCATTTCAAAAATCAGTGCGCGGAAGTGATGTAAATGCAGCACTTCATTATTTAGCACGCCTTATTGAAGCTGGTGATTTACAAAGCATTGGTAGACGTCTTCTTATTATGGCCTATGAAGATATCGGACTTGCTAGCCCGCAAGCCGGACCGCGTACGCTAGCAGCTATAGAATCAGCTGAACGAGTTGGATTCCCAGAGGCACGCATACCACTTGCAAATGCTGTTATCGAGCTTTGCCTATCACCAAAATCAAACTCAGCTTATAAAGCACTTGATGCTGCACTACACGATTTACGTAACGGTCAAACAGGCGACATCCCAAGTCATTTAAAAGATAGTCATTACAAAGGCGCAGAATCACTTGGCAGAGGCATTGGATACTTATATCCACACGACAATCCAAATGGCTGGGTACAACAACAATACTTACCTGATAAAATTAAAAACAAACAATATTATAAACCGAAAACGACAGGGAAATTTGAGCAAGCACTTTCTACTGTATATGAAAGATTACAAAGTTCGAATAAAACGAAAAATAAAGGGTAACATAAGCGAAAACGTCACCATTATGGAGGCTTCGCTTATGAAAACACGTCAAGATGCATGGACAAAAGAAGACGATCTCCTTTTAGCAGAAACTGTTTTACGACATATTCGTAGCGGCAGTACACAAATAAAAGCATTCGATGAAGTCGGCGATACATTGAACCGCACTTCAGCAGCTTGCGGCTTTAGATGGAATGCTGAAGTACGACCGAATTACGAAGATGCGGTGCAACTTGCAAAAAAACAACGTAAAGAATTAAAACGCTCTGAAGCTAAAATAGAAAAAGAGCATTTCACGCAAACGAAACAACTCGTAATCGATGCCGAGTTTTCAGAAGATATTACGCCAAATAAACAAGAACTTACAATGCAAAGTGTCATTTCATTTTTGCAAAACTTAGAGCACAATAACCCTTCACTCGCAAAGTTACAAACTGAAAATGACGTATTACAAGCTCAGCTCACATCCCTGCAAAAAACGAATCATGAACTCGAAGCAAAATTAGCAGTACTCTCAAAAAAACAACAAGCAATCGAAGAAGATTATGCAATGCTTGTTAGAATTATGGACCGTGCTCGAAAACTCGTTTCCGTTGAAGAACAAGAAGAACAGATCGCTCCCATTTTCAAGACAGATCAAAATGGAAATTTAGATATTATATATTCTGCAGAGAATTAGAAAAGGGATGTCACTTTTTTGACTAAGTGACATCCCTGTTTTTCTTCGTTAAAGAGTATGTTGGTACATGAAATTATATCGACGATTCGACAAGGAATATCGATTTACCGACAAAAATTAACGAAATATCCTCCCTTTCATACAAGGAAACTTCTGAAATGAATTGGATATTTTTTACTTAAATATTACTATAAACATATACGTTTGAAGGGAGATGGTTACTATTTCATTCATAGTCTTCAAAATAACACTCGGTGTTCTCGTCCTAACTTTGGCTCTTTTCACCATTAACAGTTTAAAAAAGACGTCCGCCTATAAATCAGATAAATATGATCATTACTTACTAGCCTTACTTACATTTGAACTAGTAGTAATGCAAATATCCCTATTTCTTTAATACATACAAAAAAAGCATATATCCGAAATGGATATATGCTTTTACTTTATTCTTGCCCTACACGTTTCACTTCTACGTTTTTAATGCGTTCACGTACAACGTGACTTGCCATAATTAAGCCTGCCACAGATGGTACGAATGCATTTGATGAAGGTGGTAATTTCGCTTTACGAATTTTTGCATTTTCGTCTGGTACGATTTCTTTACGTACTTCTTCACGAATTACGATTGGGTTTTCGTCAGAGAAGACAACTTTTACACCTTTTTTAATACCCTCTTTACGAAGTTTCGTACGAATTACTTTCGCAATTGGATCTGTATGTGTTTTAGAGATGTCTGCAATACGGAAACGAGTTGGGTCCATTTTATTTGCTGCACCCATACATGAGATAATTTTAATTTTACGACGTAAACATTGTTTAATTAAATGAATTTTGAACGTGATCGTGTCCGATGCATCCACTACGAAGTCTAAACCGTGTTTAAAGAACTCTTCATATGTTTCATCAGTATAAAACATTTCTAGTCCAATTACTTCGCACTCTGGGTTAATGTCTGCGATACGCTCTTTCATTAACTCTACTTTTGAACGTCCTACAGTAGATACTAAAGCGTGAATTTGACGGTTTACGTTTGTAATATCTACAACGTCTTTATCAACTAATACAAGACGTCCTACGCCAGAACGCGCTAACGCCTCTGCCGAAAATGACCCTACGCCGCCAATTCCTAAAATACCGACTGTACTATTTTTTAATATTTCAAGTCCTTCTTTACCGAAGGCTAATTCATTACGTGAAAATTGATGTAACATTCAGCTCTACACTCCTATTACAAAAATGGTCTACCATGTATTCTAGCGTTTTTCCGACTATTTGTATAGAAAAAGTTATAGAATTCCTAAAAATACATATTTCGAGCATAAAAACATAGTATAAACCGGATTTTAGTTCTTCCAAAATATACGTTTAAAAAGGAGGATTTAGAGAACCAAGCAGATCGAGGCGCTGAAGCCAGGAGGAGCACAGTGTAGCGTTTACTACTCGAGCACCGGACTGGCGAAGCAACGACGAGATGCGACTGCCATCTGAACCGGACTTTTTAAACTTCCTCTCAAAAAAAGTCTAGACGGCTATAGTATAACCATCTAGACTTTTTTCTTACTTCTCTTCTTTTAAGCTTAATTTTAAGTTCAACTCTTCAAGCTGTGCTTCTGCAACTGGGCTTGGAGCTTCTGTTAATAAGCAGCTTGCGCTTGCTGTTTTCGGGAATGCAATTGTATCACGAAGGTTCGTACGGCCTGCAAGTAACATAACAAGACGGTCTAAACCTAATGCGATACCGCCGTGTGGTGGCGTACCGTATTCAAATGCTTCTAATAAGAATCCGAATTGCTCTTGTGCTTCTTCTTGTGAGAATCCAAGTGCTTTGAACATTTTTTCTTGTACGTCACGCTCATAAATACGAAGTGATCCACCACCAAGCTCATAACCGTTTAATACAAGGTCATATGCTTGTGCACGTGCTTTTTCTGGTGCTGTTTCTAATAGCTCAACATCTTCACGGAATGGCATTGTGAATGGGTGGTGAGCTGCGAAGTAACGATCTGCATCTTCATCGTACTCAAGAAGTGGCCAATCCGTTACCCATAGGAAGTTAAATTTACTTTCGTCAATTAACTCAAGCTCTTTACCTAGACGTAAACGAAGTGCACCTAAGCTATCTGCAACAACGCTTTTCTTATCTGCTACGAATAGTAATAAATCGCCAGCAGTAGCTTCTAATGTAGCCATTAACGCGTTTGCTTCTTCTTCACCGAAGAATTTCGCAATCGGTCCTTTTAAGCCGTCTTCTTCAACTTTAAGCCAAGCTAGACCTTTTGCACCGTATACTTTTACGAATTCAGTTAATGCATCAATATCTTTACGAGAGTATTTGCTCGCAGCACCTTTTGCATTAATTGCTTTTACTTGTCCGCCGCTTTCTACAGCACTTGTAAATACTTTGAAGCCACAACCTGCTGCAAATTCAGATAGGTCTGTTAGTTCCATTTCAAAGCGTGTATCTGGCTTATCAGAACCGTAACGAGCCATTGCATCAGCGTATTTCATACGAGGGAATGGTGCACTCACTTCTACACCTTTTGCATCCTTCATAACTTTCGTCATCATGCGCTCCATCATATCTAAAATTTCATCTTGTGTTAAGAATGAAGCTTCGATATCGATTTGCGTGAATTCTGGTTGACGGTCTGCACGTAAATCTTCGTCACGGAAACAACGTGCTACTTGATAGTAACGCTCAAATCCGCCGACCATAAGAAGCTGTTTAAATAACTGTGGAGACTGTGGTAATGCATAGAATTCACCATCATGTACACGACTTGGTACTAAATAGTCACGAGCTCCTTCTGGTGTGCTCTTCGTTAAAATTGGTGTTTCCACTTCTAAGAAATCTTCTGTGTCTAAGAAGTTACGAATTGTTTTCGTTACGTCGTGACGCATTTTGAATGTGTTGAACATTACAGGACGACGTAAGTCTAAATAACGATATTTTAAACGCACATCTTCTGATGCATCTGTATCATCAGCAATAATGATTGGCGTTGTTTTCGCTGCATTTAATACGTTTACTTTCGTTGCTTGTACTTCAATACGACCAGTTGCCATATTGTCGTTAATTGCGCCTTCACCACGCTCAACAACTGTACCTTCTACGTGTAATACGTACTCGCTACGAATTGTTTCTGCTACTTCTAGCGCTTCTTTTGATGTTTCTGGGTTAAATACAACTTGTACGATACCTGTACGGTCACGTAAGTCGATAAAGATTAATCCACCTAAATCACGGCGTTTTTGTACCCAACCTTTTAATTGAACTGTTTGTCCAACTGCTTCTACTGTTACTTTTCCACATGCATGTGTTCTTTCAGCCACTGTAAGTTCCCCCTATATTAATTTCTCTGCTACGTATGAAGCAAATACATCTAATGCTACTTCTTCTTGTTCGCCTGTTGCCATATCTTTTAAGTTAATGATGCCTTTATCTAGCTCATCTTCCCCTAATACAGCTACAAATTTCGCTTTTAGACGATCTGCTGATTTAAATTGTGCTTTCATTTTGCGATCTAAATAATCTTTTTCAACTGATAATCCAGCTTTACGAAGATCAAACGCAACTTTCGCAGCATGGTCTTTTGCTTTTTCACCAAGAGCTACAACGTAACAATCGATACTATGTTCAATTGGTAATTCGATGTTTTCAGCTTTTAGTGCCATAATTAAACGTTCAATACTCATTGCAAAACCGATACCTGGCATTTCTGGTCCACCGATTTCTTGTACAAGTCCGTTATAACGTCCACCACCGCTTAATGTAGTGATAGCACCGAATCCTTCTGCTTCACTCATAATTTCAAAAACAGTATGTTGGTAGTAGTCTAAACCACGTACTAAGTTCGGATCTTTTTCAAATGGAACATCCATCATCGTTAATAGTTCTTGAACTTTGTCGTAGTACACTGCTGAATCTTCGTTTAAGTATTCTGTAATAGATGGTGCTGTTCCCATTAATTCATGGTTACGGTCCTTCTTACAATCTAAAATACGAAGAGGGTTCTTTTCTAAACGAGATTGACAGTCAGAACAGAACTCGCCGATACGTGGCTCGAAGTGTGCGATTAACGCATCACGGTGTGCTTGACGGCTCGCCGCATCACCTAAGCTGTTTAATACAACTTTAATATTTTTTAAGCCCATGCCGCGGTAAAACTCTACAGCAAGTGCAATTACTTCTGCATCAATTGCAGGATCGTTACTACCGATTGCTTCAATACCGAATTGTACGAATTGACGATAGCGACCTGCTTGTGGTCTTTCGTAACGGAACATTTGGCCGATATAGTATAATTTTGTTGGTTGTGTTGCGTCACCGAACATTTTGTTTTCAACGTAAGAACGTACAACAGGTGCAGTACCTTCTGGACGTAATGTTAAACTACGCTCTCCACGATCTTGGAATGAGTACATTTCTTTTTGTACGATATCTGTCGTATCACCAACACCACGTAAAAATAGCTCAGTGTGTTCAAAAATTGGTGTACGAATTTCTTTATAATTGTAACGACGGCAAATTTCGCGTGCTTGCCCTTCGATATACTGCCATAACTCAACAGTGCCTGGAAGAATATCTTGCGTTCCGCGTGGGATTTGAATAGACATATTCAGTTCCTCCTCAAATTGTTTTAATTTTAATAAAAATAAAAAAACTCCCGCCTCTACTGTTTGAACAGTAGGGACGAGAGTATTATACCCGTGGTGCCACCCTAATTGAAGCACGAATGCTTCCACTTTTTTAATAACGCTTAAATGTGCGTTCATCCCTACTAAGCATATACGCCGTTCAAGTTGAAACCTCTAGAGTGTCATTCAATCAGTCATCATGTAGAAATGTTTTCAGCCTAAGACATTTCTTCTCTTGCCATGTGTGTCTCATTTACTCTTCTCTATCAACGGTTATATTCATATGTAAATATAAAATTACTATACGTTTGTTGAGTAGGATTGTCAAGTACTCTAAGAGCGTTCAATCTGCTTCTTTAGACGCTTTACATCTTGAAGAGAAATTCCAAACTCAGAAGCGAGCTCCATTGAAGTATTGTTTTGCTCTTTTGAAATAAAATCATGAAAATTCACGTTAAACAATTGATTTGCACCATTTGTAACAGAATGCCCTTTTTCATTCATACGCATACGTATATCCCTCACATTCAATATGGATGTTTTACTTTTTATTGTTCCATATTGATGAGAGAGTTATACATAAACGAAAAAGCTATTGATTTCAAAGTAAGTGAACCTCTCATCCGTGAGGTTCACTGTACACAAATAGCGTGATAAATGAACAAAACATACAACAATGTATAAAAAAGAGAGGATGATACCACCCTCTCTTCTTAAATAACACTATTTACTATCCACAATTAAGGTCACCGGACCATCATTGATTAAAGAAACATCCATCATTGCTCCGAACGTCCCTGTTTCTACATGCAATCCTTGTTTACGAACTTCCTCATTAAAGAAATCGTATAAACGCTCTGCATAGTCAGGTTTTGCAGCATCCATAAAGTTTGGACGTCTTCCCTTGCGGCAATCTCCGTATAATGTGAACTGCGAAATTGATAGAACTTGTCCTTCTACATCAAGTACAGAATGGTTCATCTTTCCGCTCTCATCTTCAAAAATACGTAAGTTCGCAATTTTTTCTGCAATGTAAGTTGCATCTTTTTCTGTATCTTCATGCGTAATGCCAACTAGTAATGTTAAACCGAACGGAATTTGTCCTACGATCTCACCGTCTACTGTGACAGACGCTTCTTTTGATCGTTGTAAAACAACTCTCATCTTTTCTACACTCCCTATTAATGCATCATGCGTCGTACTGCATAAATTTCTGGAACACGTTTAATGCGTTCTACTACTTTTTTCAAATGCTGTAAGTTACGAATAGAGATTGACATATTAATTGTCGCCATCTTATTACGGTCACTTCTACCAGAAACTGCCGAAATGTACGTTTTCGTCTCTGTAACAGCTTGTAATACTTCATTTAATAAGCCACGGCGATCGTAACCTGAAATTTCGATATCAACGTTATACTCAATTTCTTTTTCAGGGCTACCTTCCCACTCTACTTCTAATAAACGTTCTATAGCTTCTTCTGTATGAACATTTACACAATCACGGCGGTGAATCGATACACCTCGGCCTTTCGTAATATACCCAACGATATCATCACCTGGAACCGGGTTACAGCATTTTGATAAACGAATTAATAAATTATCCGCACCACTTACTTTAACGCCAGAATCCCATTTTCGAATTTTCATCGGTTTACGAACTTCTTTAACTTCAACAATCTCTTCTTCTTCACGTTGCTTACGGAATTTGTCCGTTAGTCGCGTAACAATTTGCGACGCTGTAATCCCGCTATATCCAACTGCTGCAAACATATCTTCTTCATTTGCAAAATTGAACTTCTCAGCAACACGTTTTAAATTGTCAGGAGCTAGCACTTCTTTCATCTCATACTCTAAGCCACGTACTTCTTTTTCAACAAGTTCACGGCCTTTTTCAATATTTTCATCTCTACGTTGCTTCTTAAAGAATTGACGTATTTTGTTTTTCGCATGAGATGTTTGGGCAAGTTTCACCCAATCTTGACTTGGTCCATACGAATGTTTCGATGTTAAAATTTCAATGATGTCACCAGTTTTTAATTTATAATCAAGTGTCACCATTTTCCCATTTACTTTTGCACCAATTGTTTTATTTCCAATCTCTGAATGCACGCGATACGAAAAGTCAATCGGAACAGATCCAAGTGGCAATTCCATTACATCGCCTTTCGGTGTAAAGACGAATACCATGTCAGAGAATAAATCAATTTTTAATGACTCCATAAACTCTTCTGCATTAGAAGCTTCATTTTGCCATTCTAATATTTGACGGAACCAAGTAAGTTTCTTCTCTAATGTACCTGTTGTTTCTGCTGTTTTTCCTTCTTTATACGCCCAGTGCGCCGCGATCCCGAATTCTGCAATCTCATGCATTTCTTTCGTACGAATTTGCACTTCAAGCGGATCACCTTTCGGCCCAATTACAGTCGTATGAAGAGATTGATATAGATTTGCTTTCGGCATCGCAATATAATCTTTAAAACGACCTGGCATCGGCTTCCAGCACGTATGAATAATTCCAAGCACTGCATAACAATCTTTAATACTATTGACAACGACACGTACAGCTAATAAATCGTAAATTTCATTGAACTGTTTATTTTGCAGTGCCATCTTACGATAAATGCTGTAAATATGCTTTGGTCTTCCAGAAATCTCAGGTTGAATTGAAACCTCTTTTAATTTCTCACGAATACCAGTCATTACTTCGTCTAAATATTCTTCACGCTCTGCACGTTTACGCTTCATTAAATTTACAATACGATAGTATTGCTGAGGATTTAAATAGCGAAGTGACGTATCCTCTAACTCCCATTTAATAGTACTAATTCCGAGTCTATGTGCTAAAGGTGCAAAGATTTCTAACGTTTCATTCGCAATGCGACGCTGCTTCTCTTGAGGCAAATGTTTCAATGTACGCATATTATGAAGACGATCAGCTAGTTTAATTAAAATAACTCGAATATCTTGAGCCATTGCAATAAACATTTTGCGATGGTTTTCTGCTTGTTGTTGCTCATGAGATTTATATTTAATCTTTCCGAGCTTTGTTACACCATCGACAAGCATAGCAATTTCTTTATTAAATTCCCGTTCAATATCTTCTAATGTAATCTCTGTATCTTCCACTACATCATGTAAGAAACCTGCTGATACTGTAGCTGGATCCATGTGTAAATCAACTAAAATACCTGCAACTTGAATTGGATGAATAATATACGGTTCACCCGATTTTCTATATTGTTCGCTATGCGCATCACGTGCATATTCATAGGCACGTGCCACTAGCTCAATATCTTCATCCGCTAAATATTGACTTGCTTTCTCGAGTACCTGTTCAGCTGTTAGTACCTGCTCATTTGCCATCGAATCACCTTTTATTGAAAATTGACTTTATCTTAATTAAGTAGAATAAATTATATTCTATCATTATAACCTAATGATTGTGAATTGTGAAAAGGAAAAGATTTTACTGACATTTCACCTTATTTTTTTTGTGCAATTATACAAAAGTACCCGCTCCTCTCCAAGAGATTCACGGGTACTTTTTATCACCGTAGTTTTACCTATATAGTGATTAGTATTTTTCTAATACTAATACATCGTAACCATCTAACATTTTACGACCATCTAAGTAAGTAAGCTCTACTAAGAATGCAATTCCAGCTACAACTCCGCCAAGTTCTTCAACTAGCTTAATTGTCGCTTCAATTGTTCCACCTGTAGCTAATAGATCATCTGTAATTAATACGCGTTGACCTGGCTTAATTGCATCTTTATGGATTGTTAAAACATCTTTACCATATTCTTTACCGTAGTCAACTGTAATTACTTCACGTGGTAATTTCCCTAATTTACGAACTGGTGCAAAACCTACTTCTAATGCATAAGAAACTGGGCAACCAATAATAAAGCCACGTGCTTCTGGCCCCACTACAACGTCAATGTCTCTTTTCTTTGCATACTCAACGATCGCATCTGTTGCTGCTTTGTATGCTTTACCGTCGTTCATTAACGGTGTAATGTCTTTAAATACAATACCTTCTTTTGGATAATCCGGTACAATTGCGATATGTTGCTTGAAATCCATATTTCTGAATCCTCCTCAGATCTAAAAGGTTTGTAAATACAAATCCTTTACCCTAACTGTTCTACTTCTTTATGATTACGAATCGTTTCAAACCATGTATATAGTTGCTGATATGTGCTATAAACCAATTCTTTTTCTAATTGTAAGTGGTTCATTTTCTCACGATATGTGTTCGATTCAATTAAATCACGCTTTTGTTTTTTGTCTGCCATAAAAATGACGCCATCTTTTATTGTAACAAATTCTAACTCAAAAAACACCTGTGTCATGAAATTTACTGTATCTTTTGACCAACCTTTATGTTGACAAAGTTGTGCTCCGTATTGTCTTAAAGAAAATGGTGCTTTTTGGCTCAAGAACGAATAGTACCATTTAAAGTGTTCTCTCGTTGGAACAGTACTAAATAAATGATTATTCTCTTGATAAAATAGCGTATAAATTCGCGATGGGAACCCAACTTTAAATAAATCTCGTAATTCATCTGTTCCTTTTGGTAAATCAAGTAACACGATGTATTGATCATCCAATTGGGTTACTTCTGATGCATGCATAATATGCTCTTTATAGTCTTCTAAAGAAAATTTATTCAATACCTCTTCAGAAAAATACACCATCGTAATTTTTTCTTTCGGAAGTTCTGCTACATTCGCTTCTACGTTACGCATACTACGCCAATCAAATAATTGCCACGCTTCTACAGCAATATCTTGTACCATTAATTGCGGCTTCTTAAAATTATTCCATTCATTGATAGATGCTTCTCCTATTACAGATACCTTTGCAACTGGAGAAATTTCTTTCGCATACGCACCAAAACCAAATCCGATTGTATCCAGTGTCGCTTGTCCATCGCGAAGAGCCATTTTCAAATGAGAACCATCTGATCCGATTGCACGAATACTTTCTAGCTCTGCGTCCTTCACTGCAATACGCGGTTTTGGATTTCCAACACCAAATGGCGCTAACTTTTGCATATCTTCAATTGCTGCAAGCGTTACATCTTCCACTTTACAAAAAACATCAACAGCTGTAATTGGAATAAAATCTTCTTCTGTTAAAATTACCTCTGCTTGTTCATTTAAGCGGCGGCGCAATTCAGCTACATCATTCATATGTAGCGTCATTCCCGCTGCCATCGGATGTCCTCCGAAGTGTGGCAATAACTCTCTACAATCTGACAAGTTTGCAAATAAATCAAATCCTGCAATACTACGTGCTGAACCTTTTGCTGTTTCTTTTACAGGATCAATGCATAATACAATCGTTGGACGATAAAAACGTTCAACTAATTTAGATGCGACAATTCCAATTACACCTGGATTCCAGCCTTCTTTTGCCAGTACTAGTACTTTATTGTCTTCTGGTGGGAAATTATTTTCCACTTCAGCGATAGCTTCTTCTGTAATTTGCTTTACAATATCTTTTCGCAGTTTGTTCAGCTCATCAATTTCTTCAGCTAGCTCTTTCGCTTCTTCTGGATCATCTGATAATAAAAGATGTACAGCCGGCGTAGCATCTTCTAAACGTCCAACTGCATTAATACGCGGTGCGAGGGAGAAGCCAATACTCTCTTCTGTAATTTCACTTTGCGAAACGTTAGCAACTTTGAATAGCGCCTTTAGTCCGATATTTTTCGTCATGCGCATATGTTTTAAACCGCGCTTCACTAGCAATCTATTCTCACCATGAAGTGACACTAAATCGGCTACTGTACCAATTACTGCAATTTCTAATAAATGTTCTGGTACACGGCCTAGTAGTGCATGTGCAACTTTAAACGCAACACCTACACCAGCTAAATAGTGGAACGGATACACACCGCCATCTAATTTCGGATGAATAATCGCAAGTGCTTCTGGCAATTCTGGTGGTGGCTCATGGTGATCTGTAATAATAAGATCTATTCCAAGCTCCTTCGCTACCTTCGCTTCATGTACTGCTGCGATACCAGTATCGACAGTAATAATTAGTGAGAATCCTGCGCTATGTGCCCAACGAAATGCTTCTTCGTTTGGTCCATATCCTTCTGTAAAACGGTTTGGAATGTAAAATTCTACGTCTGCACCTAATTCTTGCAAGGCAAGATATAACACAGTCGTACTACTTACTCCATCCGCATCGTAGTCACCAAATATTAATATTTGCTCTCCATTTTGAATCGCCTTATTTACACGTTCTACCGTTCTATCCATTCCTTCTAATAAAAATGGATCATGAAATTCTTGATTTTCTGTATTTAAAAAATCTAAAATCTTATCTTCTGTATCTAGTCCTCTACCGAGGAATAACGAAACGACAAGTGGTGATAATTGTAATTTACTTGCTAATTCACTCACTCGCTCATTATTATATTCTTTTTCTTTCCAACGCGTCTTCGGTTGTAACACGAAATCACCCCTTAACCTGTTCATTATACAAGACAGATTAAGGGGTGACAATATAATGCAAACTACGACGCAATATCTATATACTGAAATGTTAATAATGTTTAATTTGGAGAATACGGATTTATATGTACAAACACATTTTGTACGTTATCTTGTTTCATAAGCGTTTCTTTCACATGCTTTCCAATGCGGTGCCCTTCTTCTACAGTAATGTATGGATCTACAGAAACTTTAATATCAACAATAACGTAATGACCATGCTCCCTTGCATATAAAGAGCCAATTTTTTTCACACCGTCTATTTGAAGTACAGCCTCTCTAAGCGGCACAACATCTTCTTCATGAAGAACATGATCAAGCGTTGCATGAATTGCTTCGGCCCCAATACTCCACGCCATCTTTGCAACAAGAAGTGAAACAAATAATCCTGCAATTGGATCGGCATATACAAGCCAGTCTAATCCGAACTTACCACCAATAATCGCTGCACAAATACCAATTAAAGCTGCAATTGAAGAAAACACATCCGAACGGTGCTCATATGCATTTGCAATAATTGCATCACTATTTACTCTCTTCCCTAATCGGAATTTATATTGAAACATTCCTTCTTTCACGACAATCGAAAGAACAACAGCAAAAATCGTAATTCCTTTCGGTGGTTCTAGTTCTTGCGAAAAAGCTTTTATAGACGAAATTGCTATCTCGATTCCTACAATAAATAATAATACCGCAACAATAATTGCTGAAATCGATTCCGCTTTACCATGACCATACGGATGATCTTCATCAGGCGGTTGCTTTGCTGCTCGCAATCCAAACAGTACAGCGAGCGAACCAATTACATCTGATGCAGAATGCACGGCATCCGCTAATAGTGCTTTACTGTTCCCAATATAACCAATTACCGCCTTTACAATCGCTAATATAATATTACCAACGATCCCGACAATAGCACCAAACTCGGCCTGTTTAAAACGTTCATCTTTTTCCATAATTAAAATCCCTTCTTTTCTTAACCTATCTTTTTATTGTAGCAAAAACAGCGATAACACCACCACTTTCTTCCATCTTCCTTCTGTTAAAAAGTTGCTATCTTATTGTATCCACAAACGAAAAAAGAGATGCCTCATAAAGAGACATCATCTTTTTTATACTTGCGGTTCAGATTCTACTTTCTCAACCTTTTTCTTGTTTTTGCCCTTTTTCAAACGACGGTTTTCAAGCATTAACCAAATTTGAGAAGCAACGAAAACAGAAGAGTACGTACCTACAACTAATCCAACAAGTAATGCAAACGAGAAGTTACGTAGTGACTCACTACCGAAGATAAGTAACGCAATTACTGGGAATAGCACTGTTAATACGGTGTTAATCGAACGACCAAGTGTTTGGCGAATACTTGCATTTACGATTTCTTCTAAGTCTTTTATATCGCGAACTCGTTTTTTCTGTTTGTATAATTCACGGTTTCTATCAAATGTAACAATTGAGTCATTAATAGAATAACCGATGATTGTTAACACTGCAGCGATAAACGTTAAGTCTACCTCTAATTGGAAAATACTAAATATAACAACCATAACGAATGCGTCATGTAATAATGCAAGTACTGCAGATAATGCGTACGTAAATCTGAATCGAATACTTACGTATAAAATGATAACCGCAGAAGCGATTAATACTGCGATAAATGCATTTCGTGCGATTTCTTTACCGATTGTCGGTGAAACTGTACTTACGTTTGGATCTGTACCATATTTATCGTGGAAGAATGTTTTTGTTTTCGCAATTTCATCTTTTGATAGAACACCTAATGTACGAACTGCGAATCCTTTATTGTCATCCCCAGTCGGTACAATATTTTCTTCCTTCACGTCAATTTTCAATTCTTTAAAGTCTTTATGAACATCAGACACAGTAAGTGCTTGTTTTGATTGCAAGTCGATACGTGTACCACTCGCAAAATCAATACCAAGATTCAATTTGAAAATTGGTAGTATAATTGCACCTGCAATTACAACTACAATCGAGAAAACAAGGAATTTATGACCGATATTTACAAAGTTAATACGATCAAATCTTGTCGGTGGATGTACTACACCTTTTGTTAATGGAATAATATCCTTTTGTTTCACACCAAAGTATGCTGGTTTTTTATCGAAGTAACGGCTCTTTACAAGTAAACTTAGTAAGAAACGAGTACCAAATACGTTCGTAACGAAACCAACTAAAATACTTACGATTAAACTTGTTGCGAATCCTTTTACAGAGCTATTACCATAAACGAATAACACGCCAGCTGCTGCAAGTGTTGTAATGTTCGCATCTAGAATTGTTGCTAATGAACGATGGTTACCAGCACGAAATGCTGACATCATTGACTTACCAATTTTCAGCTCTTCTTTCAGTCTCTCGTACGTAATAATATTCGCATCAACTGCGATACCTACCCCGAGCACTAACGCCGCAATACCTGGCAACGTAAGAACTGCATGCATCCAGTTAAAGACAAGTAATGTAACGAAAATATATAAGCCTAACATAATAACCGCTACAATTCCTGGTAAACGGTAGAATACAAGCATAAATAAGAAAATAAGAGCGATCCCAATCGCACTAGCGAAAATTGTTTGTTCTAACGCTTGTTGACCAAATTTCGCTCCAACAGATGTTGAATACATTTCTTTTAAATCAACAGGAAGTGCACCTGCATTTAATAAAGATGAAAGCTGCTTCGCACTTTCAACTGTGAAGTTTCCACCTACAATAGATACTTCAGCTTGATTAAACACTTGGCTTACTGTTGCTGCTGATAAGAACTTCGGATTCGGCTTTGCAGATTCTGCTTTATACGAATCTTTTCCTTCTTCAAAGTCTAGCCAGATTACCATTAAATTCGTTGGTGGTGGCATTTTTGAAATTTTTTCAGTTACTTCACGGAATTTTTCAGCGCTCTTTAGTGTAAGACCTACGCTCGCACGACCTTGCTCATCAAATGTTTGCTTCGCTCCGCCGCCTTTTAAATCCGTTCCGTCCATAAGAAGGTTATCATCTACATCACGGAATGTTAATTTCGCTTGCGTTGATAACATTTCACGTGCTTTTTGCTGGTCTTGTACACCAGCTAGCTGTACACGAATTCGATCTTGCCCCTCGATTTGAATGTTCGGCTCACTTACACCAAGAACATTGACACGATTTTCCAGAGCACCTACTGTACTTACAAGTACGTCTCGATCGATTTTATCACCTTTTTTGGCTGGTTTTACTTCATACAGAATTTCAAAACCACCGCGAAGGTCTAGTCCTAGACTAATTCCTTTTGCTATGTCTTTTCCTGCCGCACCAATTACTCCACCGATTAATAAAACGATGAGGAAAAAGGCGGCAATTCTCGTACCACGCTTTGCCATATGTACCCTCTTTCTGCTACTAACACTTTAAATAAATCTCTTACGATTCACTTTTACACGTGTGCATACGCCTAGTTAGTAGACTTCCTTTCTATAATTTTGCTAGTTCATCACTAGCTGTGTCGGTAAGTTTTTCACAATACCTACACTTTCATTATTTATTTTTTCTCTTCACTACCCCCTTTATATATAATCTTAGACATAATCATTTCCTCATTATCAATACCTATCATTATACTGCAAAAGGAAGAACAAACCAATTGCAGTCGGTTATTTATTTTCATATTCATCAAATGACCAAAGTGGCGCTTGATATGCTTCAACAGTTAAATAAGTCATATATTCATTAGCACTTACTCTTAATACGTCATTAACTAATTCATACAATCTAACATCACTGTCTATCTTCTTCCACTTTTTCACTTTAAGAAACTTCCAAATGTCATCATCTGTTACTCGGTCATAACCGAACATGTGGAACTCTTCTACTTTGCTTTCTAAAACGACTTGTAACTGTCCGCGGTATGATTCTACCAAAGCCTCTTTTTCTAACATACATAACATCTCCTTCTTATTTCAGCACGAAAAGTCGCTTTTAATCCCGCTCTAATGGACAGCAATAACTACTTTCAAGAGCACAATCATACTTCACTCTCTCAAATGCTTGTCATTCTTGTCTCGTACGTGCATATAAATTATTGTAAATCATTCCACTGATTTTGAGAAGGTAGGAGAAGACCATGACGAGACAAAGCTTTTTAAAAGGCGCATTTATTTTAATGATTGCCGGCTTTATTACCAAAATCCTTGGATTTATTAACCGGATTGTAATGGCACGTATTTTAGGAGAAGAAGGCGTTGGCCTTTATATGATGGCCGTTCCTACATTCATTCTAGCAATTACATTAACACAAATCGGCCTTCCTGTCGCAATCGCAAAATTTGTAGCAGAAGCAGAAGCTGTGAATGATAAACAAAGAGTTAAAAAAATATTAACAGTATCATTAGCAGTTACATCCGTTATTAGTATCATTTTAACAATTGGAATTATGCTCCTCACACCTATTTTAGCAAAAACATTATTAACTGATGAAAGAACGTACTATCCATTAATGGCCATTTTACCTGTCGTTCCTGTTATTGCCGTTTCTTCTGTTTTACGCGGCTATTTCCAAGGGAAACAAAACATGAAACCTAGTGCTTACGCCCAAGTTATAGAACAAGTTGTCCGCATTACAATTATCGCTATATGCATTCAGTTATTTTTACCTTACGGTGTAGAATATGCTGCAGCTGGCGCTATGTTATCAGCCGTTCTCGGCGAAGTTGCATCGTTATTATTTTTACTCACTTTATTTCAGCGCGAAAAACATTTATCTATACGCTCTGGATTTTTCACTACTGTAAAGGAAAGCAAAGGGACATTTTATTCTCTTATGGATATCGCTCTTCCGACTACAGGAAGTCGTTTAATCGGTTCCGTTTCATATTTCTTTGAGCCTATCGTCGTTATGCAAAGCTTAGCGATTGCCGGCGTTGCTGCCTCTGTCGCAACCCAGCAATACGGTATATTAAACGGTTATGCCTTCCCGCTATTATCACTGCCAGCCTTTATTACATACGCTCTTTCTACAGCACTCGTTCCATCTATTAGTGAAGCGATGGCCAAAAGACAGCATAAATTAGTGGAACACCGCCTACAACAAGCTCTTCGCATTGCATTAATTACTGGTGGGTGGTCAGTTGTTATATTATACGTGTTTGCTTCTCCTGTTTTAACTCTTATGTATGGATCAGATAGTGCAACAGCATTCATCCAGCTTCTTGCACCTTGCTTTTTATTTCATTACTTTCAAAGTCCACTTACCTCTGTTTTACAAGCTTTAAACTTAGCACGGGCTGCGATGATGAATACATTTATTGGCGCAATCGTGAAATTAATTGTTATTTTTGTACTAGCTTCAAGGCCAGATTTTCAGATGATGGGGGTTGCACTCGCTATCGCTGCAAATATAGTAACGGTAACATTCCTTCATTACGCTACTGTTTTAAAGAAAATTACATTTACCATTTATGCAAAGGACTATATTTTCGGTGGACTTGCTATCGGCATCGCAGGCGCTTTCGGTTTTTACCTTCATAAATATATGATTTTCTCTCATTCACTCGGCGTACAAACATTATGGGAAATCACTTTAACAACAATCGTTTATATTATCCTCCTCTTCACTTTCAAACTCATTCGAAAAGAAGAGTTAAGTCGACTTCCAATCATTCGAAAACTTTCATTTTTGAAGTAAACGGGCTTACTATTTCATATAGTAAGCCTCTAGTTTTCTTTCAAATCAACAAAAAATTGTCCATTTTGAAAGCTGCAGTATAAAATTTGTTTGATATCGTTATAACCTAAGTTTTTTAATTTGCCAATGAGCCATTCGTCTGTATGTTCAATCATTTGTAAATGATTCGATTGAATTTCTCCATCAATAATAAGAGGAAGAGTAAACTGCAATACATCCTGTTTACCTTTTTGTTTTTGAAAGACAGATAACTTCCCAGATGGTTCTAAAATAGCGTATTCTACATCCCGTACATCTCCGACTCCCTGCTCCCTTAACTGCATCATTAAATCATCTATATTATAACGTTGCTTTCTCATCTTCTTTTCATCAATCTTTCCCGCATTTACAAGAATAGCCGGCTCACCTTCTATTAAATGCCGAAATCGTTGAAACTTTAATGAAATGACTGACAAAATGATTTGTATGCACATAAGAAAAGTCATCGGAACTAATTGGTGCCAAAGTGATTTATCGGTATTTTCAATTGCGACTACAGCCATTTCACCAAGCATAATGAATACGACTAAATCTAATACACTTAGCTCTCCAATTTCACGTTTACCCATAAGACGAAAAATAATTAATATGATGATATACAAAAGCATCGTCCGGCCAATGATTGATACCCATTCCATTTCTACATCTCCTTTTTTACATATAGACTCCCCTATAAAAAATAAACTAGTCTAACTTCAGCAAAAAGAAAATATGCTTGTATTAAAAAGGGGGAATGTATAAATGGATGGAACGAAAAAATTATCAACTGCAATCGGCTTTGGTATCATTACCTTATTAATTCTGGCAACAATTATTAGCATGGTTATGGCTCTTTTATTAAAGTTTACAGATATGAATGAAGGCACATTAGCCGTTACTATTTTCATACTTGCTCTTTTATCTATGCTTATATCCGGATTTACTGCCGGCAAAAAGGCACAAGGGAAAGGTTGGCTAGTAGGTTTCACAACAGGTCTTACATTCGCTATACTTGTTTTTCTAGTTAACTATTTAGGCTTCTCTCAAACTTTATCGAACTCACAGTTACTTTATCAATTAGCATTAATGGGGGCGAGTACACTCGGTGGTATTTTCGGGGTAAATATGTCAAAACAAAATAACTAAAAAAAGCCCTGCACATTTCATGCAGGGCCTTCCTCATTAGTTTTTCACAACTTCACGAATCGCATTGCGATCGAAAGTTAAGTGTGAACCACCAGATTTAATAACGATTTTCGTATCATCTACTGATTCGATTGTACCGTGCAAACCACCGATTGTTACGATAGCATCACCTTTTGATAACTCACTTTGCATTTGAGCAACTGCTTTTTGACGCTTTTGTTGCGGGCGAATTAATAAGAAATAGAAAATCGCAAACATCGCAACGATCATAACGATATTCATCATACCTGGATTCATCTTTTTTTCCTCCTTTTAAATTATGTATTAGAAGTTTTTAGCATTCGGTTTATTAAAGCCATACTGTTCAAAGAATTCTTCGCGGAAATCGCCAAGACGGTCTTCACGAATAGCTTGTCTCACCTGCTCCATTAAGTTTAACAGAAAATGAAGGTTGTGATAAGACGTTAAACGAATTCCGAACGTTTCATCACATTTCATTAAGTGACGAATGTACGCACGAGAGTAATTTTTACATGTATAGCAATCGCAATTTGGATCAAGCGGACCAAAGTCTCTTGCGAATTTCGCATTTTTTACAACTAGACGGCCTTCACTTGTCATACATGTACCATTTCGAGCGATACGAGTTGGAAGTACACAATCAAACATATCAATACCACGAATTGCACCGTCGATTAATGAGTCAGGAGAACCTACTCCCATTAAGTAACGTGGCTTATTATCTGGAAGAAGTGGTGTTGTAAACTCAAGTACACGGTTCATAATATCTTTTGGTTCTCCAACAGATAAACCACCTACAGCGTAACCAGGGAAGTCCATTGAAACAAGGTCTTTTGCACTTTGACGACGAAGCTCTTCGAACTCTCCGCCTTGTACGATACCGAATAAGCCTTGATCTTGTGGACGTTCATGCGCTTTTAAACAACGTTCTGCCCAGCGGCTTGTACGCTCTACAGACTTCTTCATATATTCAAAAGTAGCTGGGAATGGTGGACACTCATCAAATGCCATCATAATATCTGATCCTAATGCATTTTGAATTTCCATCGCTTTTTCTGGTGATAAGAATAATTTATCTCCATTTAAGTGATTACGGAAGTGAACGCCTTCCTCTTCAATACGACGGAAGTCACTTAAACTGAATACTTGGAAACCACCAGAATCCGTTAAGATTGCACGATCCCAGTTCATAAATTTATGCAAACCACCTGCTTCACGAATAATTTCGTGACCTGGGCGTAGCCATAAGTGATACGTATTACTTAAAATAATGCCAGAATCCATTGCTTTTAATTCTTCTGGTGACATTGTCTTAACTGTTGCAAGTGTACCAACTGGCATGAATGTTGGTGTATCAAATGAACCGTGCGGCGTATGTACGCGTCCTAAACGGGCACCTGTTTGTTTACAAGTTTTAATAAATTCATAACGAATTGCTGTCATAATTTACTCCTTTTATTTGTTTCCCATTTTAGCGTGAGATGCAACGAACATTGCATCACCAAAACTAAAGAAACGATATTTTTCTTTTACTGCTTCATTATAAGCATGAAGTACATTATCTCTGTTCGCAAATGCACTTACAAGCATAATTAATGTTGATTTCGGTAAATGGAAGTTTGTAATTAAACCATCAATTGCTTTAAATTCATAACCTGGATACATAAAAATGTCTGTCCAGCCCGAAGCAGCACAAAGCTTGCCATCATGATCTGTCGCAATTGTTTCTAGCGTACGAGTTGAAGTCGTACCTACCGTAATAATACGTCCACCACTCTCTTTCACACGATTTAATAATGCCGCTGTCTCTTCAGACATATGGTAATATTCTGCGTGCATATGGTGTTCTTCAATCGTATCGGCAGAAACTGGTCTAAATGTTCCAAGCCCTACGTGAAGTGTAATGAAAGCTAACCCGACGCCTTTTTGTTTTAACTTCTCCAGTAACTCTTCTGTAAAATGAAGTCCTGCAGTTGGCGCTGCTGCTGAGCCGATCTCTTTCGCATATACTGTTTGATAGCGATCGCGATCTTCTAGCGTCTCTTTAATATATGGAGGAAGTGGCATTTCCCCAAGTTCATCTAAAATTTCATAGAAGATGCCGTCATAGGAAAATTCAAGCTGACGTCCACCTTGATCTGCAGTTCCTGTACAAGTTGCTTTTAATTTCCCTTCGCCAAAAGAGATAACAGTTCCTTCTTTTACACGTTTCGCTGGCTTAACAAGCGTTTCCCACGTATCGCCTTCTTCTTGTTTTAAAAGAAGTACTTCAATGTGTGCGCCTGTATCTTCTTTCACACCGTGCAAACGAGCAGGCATAACTTTCGTTTCATTTAAAACTAAGCAATCCCCCTCATGTAAGTAAGAAAGAATGTCCGTAAAATGTTTATGCTCAATATCGCCTGTTTCACGGTCTAACACCATTAATCTTGATGTTTCACGATCTTCTAACGGGACTTGTGCAATAAGTTCTTCTGGTAAATGAAAATCAAACAGATTTATATCCATAACTATATCCACCTATTTCTTATTTGAATCGATTTATTATATACATAATAAAAGATAATACAATACTTAACACAATACATGTAATGATAGGAAAATAAAAGGTAACGTTTCCTTTTTTCACAAAAATATCGCCTGGAAGTCTTCCAATGAACTTCCAAGCTAATCCGACAACAATGAGTAAGATACCTGCTGTAATAAGCAATTTTGGCATCTCCGTCATACTTTTGGCATCTCCATTCCGAAATGCTCATATGCAAGCGGCGTTACAATTCGGCCCCTTGGTGTTCGTTGTAAAAAGCCAATTTGTAATAAATATGGCTCATATACATCTTCAATCGTATGAGATTCTTCTCCGATCGTTGCCGAAACCGTTTCTAACCCGACTGGGCCACCGCGGAATTTCTCAATAATACCAAGCAATAATTTATGATCGATATGATCTAGACCTAATTTATCTACTTGCAGTAGTTCTAACGCCATTTGTGTAATTTCCATTGTAACTGTTCCGTTACCACGAACTTGTGCAAAATCTCGTACACGTCGTAATAAACGATTCGCAATACGAGGTGTACCACGAGCACGTCTTGCAATTTCTAGTGCAGCTAACGAATCAATTTCAACTTCAAACACTTCTGCTGTACGTTCTACAATCTCAGACAACTGATCTACTGTATAGTACTCTAATCTTGAAAGTACACCGAAACGGTCACGAAGCGGCGCTGATAATGCCCCCGCACGCGTCGTCGCTCCAACTAATGTAAATGGCGGTAAATCTAAACGTACAGACCGAGCTGATGGCCCTTTCCCAATTACAATATCAAGGCAAAAATCTTCCATCGCAGGATATAGCACTTCTTCAATCGATCTATGCAAGCGATGAATTTCATCAATAAATAATACATCCCCTGGCTGAAGCGCTGTTAATACAGCTGCTAAATCTCCTGGTCTTTCAATTGCTGGGCCTGAAGTTGTTCTAACATTAACGCCCATTTCATTTGCTATAATATTTGCAAGCGTCGTTTTACCAAGTCCTGGTGGTCCATATAGAAGCACATGATCTAACGTTTCTTCACGCATTTTCGCTGCTTCAATAAACACCTCTAAATTATGTTTCGCTTTATCTTGGCCAATATACTGACGGAGCGTCTGTGGCCGTAATGAATATTCTAAATCCGAATCTTCATATGCAGATTCCCCTGAAAGGAGACGTTCGTCCATTATACTCACCTCTTACCATTTAGTAAAAGACTAAGTGCCTTTTTAATATACTGATCCGTCGTTAATGATTCTTTTAATAACTCTGGTACAACGCGAGAAACTTCTCGTTCTGCGTATCCAAGTGCGCGCAGGGCTTCCAGCGCCTCATCAAGCTCAACTGATGAACCTTTCTTCTCATCAAAACGTTCTGTATCTGAGAATAAATCAACAAATGCATCTGGCACGACATCAGCTAGTTTTCCTTTTAAATCTAAAATCATTTGGCGCGCTGTTTTCTTTCCGACGCCCGGGAATTTCACTAAAAACTTCTCGTCTTCATGTTCAATTGCTTGAACGACCTGTCCTGTTTGACCAGAAGCTAAAATTGCAAGAGCGCCTTTTGGTCCAATGCCAGATACACCTAACAACTTTGTAAATAATAAACGCTCTTCACGTGTTTTAAACCCGTAAAGTGCCATAATATCTTCTCTCACATAATGATATGTAAAGACACGGATTTCTTGCTTACTTCTTTGAAATACATACGGATTCGGTGTAAAAATTTGATACCCAATTCCATTATGGTCAATTACGACATATTCCGGTCCTACATAGTCCACGTAACCTGTAACATATTCAAACAAAATACGATCTCTCCCTCTTAAATCATGTATTCCATTTTAACATATTTAATGATAGAAAAGCGAGACTACCCCAACAAATGTTCTCTATTAGAAACTTCTGTTATTTTCCATTGACAGAAAGCGCGAAGCACCTTAATATACAGAAGTCGATAATGATTATCAATATTAATTAAAGGGGTTACATCAGGATGAAACAGAAGTTATTTATTTTATTTACTATTATGCTAGTGGTTCTTTCTATCGTTGGCTGCTCTTCTCAAAAAGAAGAAGCAAAAACGAAAGAACAACCGAAAACAAAAGTTGTAAAACATGCTAAAGGGGAAGCTACAATTCCAGTAAATCCAAAGAGAATTGTTGATTTATCTGGATCAACAGAAGAATTATTACTTCTTGGACACAAACCTGTTGGTACAGCAAATACATATAAAGATAAAATACAAAATCATTTAACAGAGAAATTAGATGGCGTAAAAGCAGTAGGTTGGTACTGGGCACCTAAAGTTGATTTAGAAGCTGTTACTGCTTTAAAACCAGATTTAATTATTTTAAATAATCGTCAATTGAAGATTTATGACCAATTAGAAAAGGTTGCACCGACAGTTGTTTTAGAAACAAACTTAGAAGACTGGCGCGGTAAGTTTAAAGAAGTAGGTAAACTATTTGACGAAGAAAAGAAAGCAGACAAATGGATTGCAGACTACGATAAAAAAGCAGACTCTTTATCTAAAAAAATTAAAGAAAAAACAAAAGATGAGAACTTTATGTTCGTCGCAGTTACACCACAAAACTTCCGTGTATACGGTAGCTTCGGATACGGTGACATCATCTTTAACGACTTAAAACTTCCAGCAACAAAAGGTACAGATTTAAAACAAACGATGGCACAAGTATCGCTAGAAGGTCTTGTTGCATTCCAACCTGATCAAATGTTCATTGTAAACTTTGGCGGCGAAGCTGATAAAGTTTACGAAGACTACAAAAACAGTGCCGTTTGGAAAGACAACAAAGCAGTTAAAAATAATCACGTATACGAAGTATCGAATGAAGTCTTCAATACGAAAGCATTCAATCCAATCGGAAAAGACATGCTAATTGATGAAATCGCAAAACAAATTTTGGCGAAAAATAAATAAGAAAAAAAGCAGCTCACCATGAGCTGCTTTTTTTCTTGTTTTGCACTGCGTATTGCTTCATTTTTTCAATCGTCTTCACAAAACCTTCTTTTGATTTAATCCGAATACCACGCTTCAATTTCGCACGCTCATAACTCTCCAGCTTTTTCATATCAATTTGAAAGAAGGAATGAATCGCATTATCACTTTTCGGTACACCTTTGAAAATTTGTAATATCCCTTCCTCTGACACACCAAAATAACCGCTCGTCTTTAATAACGGAGAAATATCATCAACTTTCTTTTGTAATACGATCTGTACATCATCACGATCAACGAGCTGCCATTCTTTATACTGCTGTAAAAACTTTTCTAAATCCGCCACTTTTTCTGTAAAGATTTCCTCACTTACTTCTCCATCAACATACATTCGCTCTAATAAAATTGTAACTTCAGGCTCTTTTTCTGTTACTTCTGGTACTGGCCCTTCCGCCCTCGCACTCGTTTCATAAGCTAAGCAAAACATCATAACGAAAGCTTGCATCGCAATCAGTATCCATCTCATTTCCGTTCACCTCTTTTAGGCAAGATCAAACTTTCATTAGTAGTTTTTCCGGAAATGGAGGTTTTATCCCTAATTCATAGATTACTCTCATTAAGACTTATAGAGTGCAATGATTTCTACCTATTTCGAAACGTATTGATTACGTGAAAACTTTTTTATACCTTTATTTGATTGTACCGTTGCTATATAAACCCCAATTAATACGATTATCATCCCAACTATTTGTTGCCACGTAACAGCTGCTCCATACAATATAACTGATATACCAGTAGCCACAATAGGAGTTAGATTTAAATACATACTAGCTTTGCTTGCACCTAGTTCTTCTACCCCTTTATTAAACACGATATATCCAACTAACGTCCCGCATACGACCATATACAACATTTCTATCCATCCCTGTAAAGAAAACGTTGCAACCTTTCCCCACCCATCTTCATATAGAGAAAGGCCTGCTAAAAACACAGTACCCAATACCGTCATACTCATTGTTGTTAACAAAGGGGAGACACCACTCATAACTTTTTTTCCTGTTAAGCTATATAAAACCCCACAGGTTAAAGCAGCTATAAATAAAAGATCTCCCTTATTAAATGACAAAGACATAAGTATACGCATTGAACCACCCGTAATAACCACTATTACACCGACAAGGGAAAAAATTAAACTTATTCCGACTTTTATACTCCAAGACTCTTTAAAAAACAATATTGCTCCCAATGTTACAAAAACGGGCATTGTAGCAATAATAAGCGATCCATTCAGAGTGGAAGTATAGTTAAGTCCCATGAAGAAAAAAACATTGTAGCCAAAAATACCTGTTAACGATACAAATAACAGCCCTTTCCAATTCTTTAATAACAAACTCGTATTCCACTCAGACTTCATAAACACGATGCCTATTAAAATACAACCTGCTAAACCAAAACGAATTGTTGCCGCAGTAATCGGTGGAATTTCAGTAATAACATGCTCTGCTGTTGCAAAAGATCCACCCCAAAATAACGGAACAAGCAACATAATGATATACATACGATTTATTCTGTTCATTTTTATTCCCCCTTTCACGTAAACAGGTTTAAAAGTTTAAACTTGTTTACGTGTTAGTTAAAAAAAATTAATAATTTGATTCTATTGCTTGAAGTAAATCCTTCACCTGTTTTAAAAATTCCCCGGCTATTATAGAATAAAAAATTTCTTTTCCATTTCGATCCGCTACAATTAGTTCTGCCTGTCTTAAAATTTTCAAATGATGCGAAACAGCCGGTCTAGAAATCCCCATTTTATCTGTTATTTGCGTTACATTCATCTGTTTATTTTCTAATAACAGCATAATAATTTGCTGACGATTCTCATCTCCCAACGCCTGAAATATAGGGGTTACGACCTGAAATTTCTCTAATACAACTTCTGTATTTCTACATTCAAAGTTCTCCATATCCTATTCATCCCAACCTTTTATATCTAAAAAACATGTAATATATTACCGTTAAATAGTAACTCTTTCATATACACTTGTAAATAACTTTATTTTCCGACTTTTATTCCAATAAAAAAGGGAAGCTTGGATTTCTCCATTCTTCCCATTACATTCATATAAAATGAAAGACGCCTGCAAAGCAGGCGTCTTGATGCGTTTACGGCGAGAGACCAGGCGACCACATTCGCGTGTTTAGCACTTAAGCATATCTCTCGTCTTACGTAAATTAGCTCATCGCTTTGCTAATATAACATTAATAGCGTATAAGTGCAACATGTTTATAAAAATATTTTATTTCCTCTTTCATCCAAATGAATTGAATGTAAATTATAAATTGATAAATGTAATATATATGTTACAATTGATGTAACAGCGAAATTATAATAAACAGGAGATAGATATTATGAAAAAAATTAAGGATGAACGTCTTATTCTGCAAACATTAAAAAACGTACGCATCGCTTTTCTTTTTCAATCACTCGGTATAATTGGCATTTTAGGCTATATCGGATTAACTGAAGGAATGGATCAAATTACAAAATCTCCATTATGGCTATTATTTATACTTACGAGTATTGTGCTTTCTTATTTACAGTTAAGCGTTTCTATCGATGTAGAAGAAAGCGAAAAGGAAATAAAATTAACTCCTTATTACAAAATTGTTTTACGTTCTCTTATTGTAGGAATCGTTATGGCTATTATTTATATTATTTTCAGTCCAGAAAGACCTCTCTTTGAAGCTATTTTAACAGGTGGTATTCTCTTCATATGCTTTTTAGGTTCTTATTCCGTTAGTTATTTTATAAAAAAACGTCGTTTACAAGACGACGATGAATAAAGAGGAAGGGCTAGCCCTTCCTCTTTTGTTTTGTTATCGCATAGTACCTGTTAAACCGTAACGAATGTCTCGGAACATATTTGTTATGTCACGATTGAAATCGTTTGTAACTGTACCGTTACGCAGTCGTGTACTCATTGCATCGACACGAGTAAACATGTCATTTCTTACAGAAACATATACGTTTCTGTTTCCAACTTCATTTGCAACAGCTTGACGAACTTCATTTGCAAGCGCTGTTTCATTCGATACTGGATTACGTGGTTTCACTGCAATCGCTACATCGTTTCCATATACAACTGTAGACACACGGTCTACGTTATTCATACGTTTCACACGATTTGTTATTCTTTCTGCTGTTTTACCATCATTGTTAATGTATGAATTGTTCATTGTAATATTACGTGTTGGATGTGGATTAGCAATTTGACCGTTGTAATTTACATCGCGGTAATAATTGTTATATCCTGTATCGTTACGACCATTTCTATATGTTACATAATCTGTATAACGATCATTACGCGTTACATTATCACGATACTGGTGTGTATCATTATAAGATGTACGCTCGTAATTGTAGTTACGTCCATCCATTGCATTGTTATCTTTTGGTGTACCACATGCAGCTAATGCACTGGTAACTAACAAAGAAGCAGCAATCACTTTTACTTTCGTATTCAATACAAAAACCCCCTCTGTTAGAATAAGCTTCTCTTCCGAAAAGCTCCCTCTTATGATGAGTAACAGAGAAGGTTTTTACACTGTTAATATTTCACTGGGAATTTTCTAACATCTGGTGTAAATCTTCCTGTTTCAGAACGGCTCTACATACAAAAAAGGTGGGAATAATCCCACCTTTTTTAAACTTCTTCTTCATCCTCTTCTTCTAAAACTGGCTCCCCAAATACATTTGGTGGATCTGGTTGATAATACATCGTTCCTGGCTGTGGTGCATATGCCGATTGAGTTGGTTGATAATATAAAGGGTTCGCGTATTGTGGTCCTCCAGGTTGCGGACTATATAGCCTACTCTCACCTCCGCACCCACAATCTTCCTCTCCTTGCACGAGCGGTGGCATATTATTATCCATTGGCATCATATTTGGATTTGGCATAGACGTATATTGCGGTCCAAACGGTGCTCCTTGCTGATACGGCATCTGATATGGATTTGGTGGTTGATAATACGGATTCGGCGGCATCATAGGCTGTTGGTATGGTATTTGATATGGCATCATATTCGGTGGTTGATTATTATCCATGATTGGCATCATATTTGGCATTTGATTATTATCCATTATCGGCATCATATTTGGCATTTGATTATTATCCATTATCGGCATCATGTTTGGCATTTGATTGTTATCCATTATCGGCATCATATTTGGCATTTGGTTGTTATCCATTATCGGCATCATGTTTGGTATTGGGTTATTATCCATAATTGGCATGATGTTTGGTGGTTGATTGTTATCCATAATTGGCATGATATTTGGTGGTTGATTGTTATCCATGATTGGCATAATATTCGGTGGTTGATTGTTATCCATGATTGGCATCATATTCGGTGGTTGGATATTGTCCATGATTGGCATGATGTTTGGTATTTGAATATTTGGCGGTATAACTTGTGGAATCACTACATTTTCTTTCGATACATTTGGTGACACAATATTTCCTACATTTTCTTTCTTTACTTGTGGTGACACAATATTTCCTACATTCTCTTTCTTTATTTGCGGTGACACGATATTTCCTATATTTTCTTTCTTCACTTGTGGTGACACGATATTTCCTACGTTTTCTTTCTTTATTTCTTTACTTGATATGACATGATATTATCTTTTTTTGTTTGCGGAGAAATGATGTTATTAGGTTTCATTTTAGTAATTTGAGGAGCAATTAACTCGCTTCCTTTTTTAATTACATCTGAAATTTTATATTCTTTTTTTGCTTTTATTGGTGGTTGCGGTGGCTGTGGTAATACATTTACCGAGAACTTTGTGTTTTCTTTTTCTGCTGGTTTTTGTTTTTCTATAACCGGTGGTTTTTGAATAACAGACGGTTTTTCAACTGGTTTTTCAACTGGTTTTTCTATTTGAATTGGCTTTTCTTTTTGCACTTCTTTTTGTGGCTTTACCTGTACCTCTTTTTGCGGTTTCACTTGCATTTCCTTCTGTGGTTTTACCTGTACTTCTTTTTGTGGTTTTACTTGCACTTCTTTTTGTGTTTGTTGCATAGCAGGTTGCTGTGTAATTGGCGCTGATTGATACGTAACGTCTTCCTCATCTTCTATTCCAAGCGGAGTTGGCGTTGATGCAAACTCTTTTTGTTGCACTTCTTTTACGTATTGTTTTGGAGGTGCTGAACCTGCTCCAGCATGTTGTTTTACGTGAACGCTGTTTGATGGTACTTTAATTTTCATACCTGGCATGATTAAATCTGGATTACTAAGTTGTGTATTTGTATTTTTCAACGTATCAAAATCCACTCCGTACTTTTTCGCAATTTTCCAAAGGGTATCCCCTTTTTGCACGATATGAATTTTCAAATTTTCCCCCTCCTGTATAACTTATCTATAAGTAACAAATCTCATGAAGTAACATCTTCTAAATAACGTTAACTTCTTTTCACTTTTAACACTTCTTCTATTTTCAATATAGTTCGAAGTGGAATAAGTATAAAAAAATCGCAATGATTTCTTCACAACAATGTATGCCCATTTCATTCTCGTTATGATTATATGTACGAAAAAAAGCAACGGAAATCCCGCTGCTTTACACACGCTCTAACATACGATTTAATGCAAGAACCGCTTCTTCGGTCACTTGTTTATCTACGCTAATAACGTTAATTTCTTCTCCTTTTTCTACTGTTTCAAGCACCCATAATAAGTGCGGCAGATCAATTCGGTTCATCGTTAAACACGGACACATAAATGGATTAAGTGAAACAATTTCTTTATCTGGATGTTGCTGAATAATTCGGTTCACTAAATTCATCTCTGTACCAATTGCCCATTTACTTCCAAGGGGCGCTGCTTCAATCATATCAATAATATATTTCGTTGATCCTGCGTAATCCGAAGCCTCAACAACCTCATAACAACATTCTGGATGTACGATAATATTCATATCCGGATGATTTTTCCGTACATTCTCAATATTTTTCACTGTAAAGTTTTGATGAACCGAACAATGCCCTTTCCATAAAATCACTTGAATTTCTTCTATATCTCCATCGTACTCTAATGAATCTGTATGCGGGTCCCATACTGCCATTTTATCTAACGGGATACCTAAATCGTACGCTGTATTTCTTCCTAAATGTTGATCCGGTAAAAAGACAAGACGCTCTTTTTGTGTAAACGCCCAAGATACCATTTGTTTTGCATTAGAAGAAGTTACTGTTGCTCCGCCATTACGACCACAAAACGCTTTAATTGCAGCTGTAGAGTTAACATAAGTTAACGGAATCATCGTATCTCCAAATAATTTTGTGAGCTCTTTCCACGCTCTTTCTGTTTGTTCGATATCTGCCATATCTGCCATCGAACAGCCTGCACGCATATCTGGCAAAATAACGATTTGATCGTCTGTCGTTAACATATCTGCTGTTTCTGCCATAAAGTGCACACCACAAAATACAATATATTTTGCTTCTTTATTGCTCGCTGCAACTTGTGCAAGCTGAAGTGAATCTCCTGCTGCATCAGAAAATTGTACCACTTCATCTTTTTGGTAATGATGTCCTGGAATAAATAATGTTTTCCCCATTTTTTCTTTAATTTCACGAACACGCTTTTCCATATCTTCTGTTGTCATCGTGTAATAACGCTCTGGTAACATCGTTTCAATCGGTTGTACGTTTTCTAAAATACTCATATTCCTTTCTCCCCCTCTAAGCCACTTTCCTTACGCCTCAATATTGAAACTAATATCAAGTGCTTTCACTGAATGTGTTAACGCTCCAAGTGAAATATAATCGACACCTGTTTTTCCATATTCCGATAAATCTTCAATTATAATGCCTCCTGATGCTTCCGTAACGATGGCACTTGGTACAATCTTTGAAAACTCCTGAATCTCATCTGGCGTACGATTATCAAACATAATGATATCCGCACCAGCAGCTACAGCTTCTCTCACTTGTTCCTCTGTTTCTGTTTCCACTTCTACTTTCACCATATGTCCTAATTTTTCTTTCACCGATGTAACAGCTTTCGTAATAGAACCAGCAAAAGCAATATGATTGTCTTTAATCATGACACCGTCATATAAACCGAAACGGTGATTAAATCCGCCTCCGCACACGACTGCATACTTATCAAACATACGTAGCCCCGGCATTGTTTTTCGTGTATCACAAATACGTGTATGGCCGCTATCTAAAGCAAGCACAGCTTTATGTGTCATTGTAGCTATCCCGCTCATACGCTGGATAACGTTTAATATAACGCGCTCTGCCGTTAATAACGACGCAATTGGTCCTTGCGCAGTTGCTATTATTTCGCCCTTTTCTACAAGATCTCCATCTTTTTTATGAAGCTCCACTTCAATTCTTTCATCAATTAATTTAAATCCCTCTTCAATTACTAAACGCCCCGCAAAGACCCCTGTATCCTTCGCAAGAAACGTTCCTTTTGAAAGTAAATTGTCTGGAAAAATAAGCTGAGATGTTACATCTCGTTCTCCTATATCTTCTAGAAAAAATCGATTTAATGCTTCTTTCACTTTTATCGTGTTCATAAAGCCCCTCTTCCCTTCATCACACAAGTTGTAGTTTTCTTTTCACTCGAACGATCTCTTTTTTTACTCTATTTCTATCCGGATAATCACTTCGATAATGACCACCAATGCTTTCTTCTCTTTGCAAAGCTGATACAACTATAAGCTCACAGACTGTTAACATATTAATGAGCGTTATCTCTTCATTTGTAAGAGCATCATGTTGTAAGATCATATTTCGAACACCGTACTTACTAAGCCATCTCTTTGCGGAAGATAAACTTTGCTCTGTTCGCACAATCCCAACGTATTTCATCATGCATTCTTGTATTTCTTCCTTCGCCGGCAAATGATTCAAAACGATAAACTTCTTTTCCTTCTCAGCTAGGATGTTCAATCTGTCTTTTGCCGCTTTCGTTAAAATATGTTGTCCTATTCTTTTTCCAAACACAAGACCTTCTAATAATGAATTACTTGCTAACCTATTTGCACCGTGAACGCCATTACAAGCTACTTCACCGACCGCATATAAATTTGGAATGGACGTCTCTCCATCACAGTTCGTTTTCACGCCACCCATATGAAAATGAGCACCAGGTACGACCGGAATGTGTTTTTCATTTATATCGACACCATTCTTTTTACACAATGATGATACCGTCGGAAAACGTTCTTCGAAATTTTGGATAGACTCGATATTTACATACACTTTTTCACCCGCCAAAAGCTGCTCATGAATCGCTCTTGCTACTACATCGCGCGGCGCGAGATCGTGATTCGGGTGTATATCCATCATAAAACGCTGCCCTTTTCCATTTATAAGGACAGCTCCTTCACCACGGACAGCTTCAGAGACGAGGCCGCAGCATCTCCCGTTTACATATAACATTGTTGGATGAAATTGTACAAACTCTAAATCCACGAGCTCCCCGCCTGCGCGGTATACCATCGCAAGTCCATCACCCGTAATTGTCTTATCGTTAGAAGTAAAGGCGTATAAACCGCCAATCCCACCTGTTGCTAACACCGTATAATCTGCAACGTAACGCTTCAACTTCCCTTCACTAGTTCTCGTTAAAACTCCAACACATTTATCATTTTCTATAATAAAATCGAGCACCATTTCCTGTTCCACTACCGTAACGTGCGGAGATACTTCTTGAATGAAATGCTCTAATAAATTCTTTCCTGTTGCATCGCCACCTGCATGTAAAATACGACGCTTTCGATGTGCGCCTTCTTTTCCAAGATGAGGACCCGTTTCATCTCCATCAAATTTCATTCCATTTTCAATGAGATTATTCATTTCTTTCGGCCCTTCTTCGACTAAATAACGGACCACATCTTCATTGTTATAATGACATCCTGCTACTAACGTATCTTCAAAATGATCATTTGGATTGTCATATGTAGCAACTGCTGCTGCAATTCCACCTTGCGCTAAATATGTATTATTATTACGATTCGTTTCCTTTGTGATAATAATCACATTCTTTTCGTGACAAATCTCTTTCGCAACACGAAGTGCCGCAACGCCACTTCCAATAATTAAGACATCTGCACTTGGCATAATCGTTGCCTCCTACTTTACACTTTTCAACTGTCTTGACACCTATATTTACATAGTTTTAAAATAATGACAAGAGTTTTTTTATAATTCTTATTTTCACTACCATTTAAAAAATACAAGAAATGTAACTCTTACTAGGGAGAGGAACTTACATGATGATATATCTTGACTATGCAGCTACTACACCTATGAGTGAAGAGGCGTTACAAACATATATGAAAGCAGCATCGCAATACTTCGGAAATGAACAAAGTTTACATGATATTGGAGGAACAGCTTCTTCTTTACTACAAGTTTGCAGAAAAACATTTGCTGACATGATTGGTGGAAAGGAACAAGGGGTATTCTTCACGAGCGGCGGCTCGGAATCCAACTACCTTGCGATTCAATCCCTTTTAAAGGCTAGAAGCGAGAAACATATTATTACGACACCTATGGAGCATGCATCCATTCGAAGTTATTTTCAATCCTTACAATCAGAAGGGTATACAATTACTGAAATTCCTGTTGATGAAGGCGGGCTCATTCATTTAGATGATTTAGAAACAGCTATTACAGAAAATACCGTTCTAGCAAGCATACAGCACGGAAACTCTGAAATTGGAACCGTTCAAAACATCGCAGAAATCGGGGCACTTTTAAAGAAATATAACGTTTTATTTCATTCAGATTGTGTGCAAACATTTGGTAAACTTCCTATCAATGTTTTTGAGATGGGAATTGATAGTCTTTCTGTTTCAGCACATAAAATATACGGACCAAAGGGTGTCGGTGCTTGCTATATAAATCCACAAGTTCGCTGGGCACAAATATTTCCGGGAACTTCTCACGAAAAAGGGTTTCGCCCAGGTACAGTAAACGTTCCTGGCATCGCATCTTTTTTAACAGCTGCTGAGAATATATTAAAAAATCAACAGGAAGAAAGCTTACGTTTTAAAGAGTTACGATCCTACTTTTTAGAGCGATTACAAACACTTCCTCTAGAAATTCAAGTAGAAGGTCATTCTACTTCTTGTTTACCACATATTATTGGGGTTACAATAAAAGGAATAGAAGGTCAATATACAATGCTAGAATGTAATCGTCATGGTATTGCCATTTCCACCGGAAGTGCTTGCCAAGTCGGTAAACAAGAACCTTCGAAAACAATGCTTACAATTGGAAAAACGTATGAAGAGGCGAAACAATATGTCCGCTTCTCTTTCGGACAACAAACAACGAAAGATCAAATTGATACTACTATTCATGCACTACACACAATTGGAAATCAATTTTATAGAGGTGTTAAATCATAATGAAACAAAATGAACAAAAAAAGATTTTAGGCGAAGAAAGACGACAGCTTATCCTTCAGTGGCTTCTTGCTGCAAATGAACCGTTATCTGGGAATGAATTATCGAAAAAGACAAACGTAAGTCGACAAGTGATCGTGCAAGATATTTCCTTACTTAAAGCACGAAACGAACCGATTATTGCAACCGCTCAAGGATATTTATATTTAAAACCACAAGAGAAACAACAAGCTTTCGAACGCGTAATCGTATGCCAACATAAACCAGCGGAAGTACGTCAGGAACTTACAATGCTTGTTGACCACGGCATTACGATTAAAGATGTAAAAGTTGAGCATCCTGTATACGGTGACTTAACAGCATCCATCATGGTAAGTAATCGCTTTGATGTAGAGCAATATTTACAAAAAATCGAAAACACAAATGCTTCCTATCTTTCGCAACTAACAGATGGTATTCACTTACATACAATTGAGGCAGATTCAAAAGAAAAGTTAGACGCTGCTTGTGAGGCACTAGATAAAGCAGGATTTCTTGTTTATTAATTCATGTAAAGCACAGAGTTTTTATCCTTCTCTGTGCTTTTTTAATGCTATAATATTGTAATCAATCGTAAAGGAGATCAAATATGGGAATTGAACTCGTTCACTTTAGCATTGGCAAACCGAAACAAATGAAATATAGCGAAGATAAAGAAATGATAACAGGTATATGTAAAGAACTTGCAGAAGAAGCTTTCCTCTCAAAAGATGGATTTCGTGGGGATGATGTAGCGGATTTAAAACATCACGGGGGACCTGATCGCGCTGTTTGTGTATACCCACATGAGCATTACGCACTATGGGAAGAGGAATTTCAAACAACACTTCCAGCTTCCACATTTGGCGAAAACATTACCGTAACAAATATGTTAGAACGTGATGTTTGCATCGGAGATACATATCAACTAGGTGAAGCAATCATTCAAGTGACGCAAGCCCGCGTACCTTGTAGCACAATTTCAAAACGTCTTGGCATCCCTGGCATACTGCCGCGCATTGTAGCAACTGGATTTACTGGCTACTTATGCCGTGTTCTTCAAGAAGGTACTGTACGTAAAGATTCAAAAATCACATTACTAGAACGTCAACCGAGCAACGTTTCTGTTTTGTTCTCTAACGAAATTTATTTTCATAATAGAAAAGATAAAGATGGCATTAAAAAGATTCTTGCTGTTCCAGAACTAGCCGATATTTGGCGTGGTCAGTTAGAGGATCGTCTTGCGAAATTAAAATAAAGAATCCCACCATTTATAGGTGGGATTTTATTTATCTATCGCACATTATACTAGCGACTGAAATGATATCGACTTAACTACAAATACTCCCCTTTACAACCAATAAGAAGAATAACTCCCCAGCACAGTAACAGAAAAGCCGAGTGCTTCAAGTTCCATCGTTACGCCTGGCAATAATACATCATCGTATGCTTTATCGACATCGATTAAGAAAAAATAATTACCAAGACCTGTTTTCATCGGGCGAGATTCGATTTTTGATAGATTTAATTTTCTCCATGCGAAAGCTGATAACACTTGGTATAGTGCCCCTGCATAATCAGCAGGTAACGTTATCATAAGCGTCGTTTTCTCTCCGCGGTTTTCTCCATTATTTGAGAGTATTGCTTTCTTTTTCTTATGGAGCACTAGGAAACGTGTATGATTATTTTTATGTGTATGAATACTTCGTCTTACGATCGTTAATCCATATTTCTCTGCAGCTGCTTCATTCGCAATGGCAGCAATTTTTTCTTCAGGATGTTCTTTCACATATTGCGCAGCAGCACTTGTTGATGTCATATCTCGAGCAGTTATCCCTTTTAATTCTTCATTTAAAAACTTATGACATTGGGCAATAGCGTGTGGGTGAGAATGCACTGCATATACTTCTTCCCACACTTCTGCATACTGCGGATGTACAAGTAAATGTTGCTGAATGGGTACTGTAATTTCTCCTACAATAGAAAGCGGCTGCTCATGCACGAGATAATCGACTGTTATATTCACTGAACCTTCTATAGCGTTTTCTAGTGGTACCACTGCATAATCTACATTTCCATTTGCAGCTGCATCCATACAGTCTGGAATCGTTCGATACGGTACATGCTCTGCTTCCGGAAAAAAACGACTCACCGCCATATTTGTAAATGTTGCTTCTGGTCCTAAATATCCTACTCGAATCATCGTCTTTTCCCCTCTTTTTCGTTTTCTTACTGTTATACCATACTTTTTTATATTCTTCTATGTAAATTTCGAATATTTAAAAAAGACTAGCGTTCGCTAGTCTAAATGTTTCCTATATTCTCTTTGAGCGAAAAAGAAATACATGATGCATGCAGCGATATAATACAGAATAAACAAGCCTACTTTTCTTAATGAACCATCCATAAAGATCGTATTATGAAACGTATATAACGCAACCGCACTATGCATACTCCCCACTATAATTGGCGCAAAAAATAGCATACACAATTGCCAGCGAGAAATCTTCCATACTTCTTCCTTCGTCATTCCCAGTTTAGAGAGTGCCCCGTACTGCTTTCTATCCGATGAAATATTATGAAACCATTTAAAATATACGATACTACATGATGTAAGGAAAAATAATATACTAATGAATGAGCCTATAAATAGAGTAATATTGCCGAACTCTTTCATATTCACATATAACTCCATATTACTTCGAAATGCGTTATTATCATCTTGTTTCATATGTTTCCGTAAATCTTCATTTAATTTTTTCGTATTTTCGATATTTGGTAATGTGTATCCTCTATATATCATTTTTTCAGAATCCGGAACCTTATTTGCTATACTGTCAAAATCTTCATCATTCATGACGAAGAACAGACCATTAATGTACGAAAGGTGATAGTTAAATTGAACCCCTTCTTTCTGACCGTTAAATACGAATTGATATGGTTGGTTCATTACTTGCAATTGAATCTCTTTTTGATTATATACATTTGAATTATTGTATTTATTATAATACACGAGTGTCACTGTACCTTTTTTAGGACGATATGTTTTCTGTTTTTGTTTCCTCGCTTCTTGGTTATATTCACTTTCTTTTATAAGCGGTGCTATTGTTGTTTCTCCTTTATTAGACTGAAAGGATGCATACACTCCAACAAAACTCATAGATTGAAAATCATCATACCCATACTGATGTAGTAACTTTTCAACCGCATCCTCCTCAAAGACTTCATGGGTAGAAACACCTTTTTCTATATATGAAAATGAGTGCGCGCCCCCATCCCGCCACATATCTTGCATGCTAGAAAAATATAAGAACACCGTACCTGTTGCCGTAACTACAAACGTCGTTGCCATAGAAAGCATAAAGAAAAAGCGACCATTTTCTTTCATTCGATATGACAATTGATTCACTATAAATAAATACGGATATGTATACATAATCTTTTTATTTCGTTTAATCATTTCTAACAATTGGATTGTACCGTGTGTAAAAGAAAAGTACGTTCCGAAAAAGACAAGTATAGACACAGGGAAAAAATATAATCCTATCGTTTCCATCGTCACTCGTAGCGCTAACGCGTATCCTGTCCCTAAACAAACAAAGCCGCATGTACAAAGCCACATTGATGTTTTCTTCTCTTTTTTATCCGTTCGAAATTCTTTCAATAACCGAATGATTTTTATATTCCATATACGTAAAGCACTTATAAAAGATAACAAAATAAAAACAACCATATATGTAATGAACGTTACCCAAATCGCTCTCACGTCAAATATGACAGGGAGTTCTTTCGGAAGCCCCAGTAACATACTAAACACCATGAAGAAGAGCTTTAAAAAGATCATACCAAGCCCAATGCCGAAAATATTAGCAAATACCCCGATCAACATTTGCTCGGTCATAATCACTCCTATTACGTTAGATTTCGTTGCTCCCATTAACATATATAATCCTAATTCTTTCTTACGTGCCTCTATGAAAATAGAAGTAGAGTACAAAATAAATATGACGAAAAAAGAAATGATTATAACATTACATACGATAAGTCCCCAGCGTACGTTTTGATACCACATTGTCTCTTGCATATACGGATGTACAATGACAGACATGTATGCATAAGAAGCAAATATCGCAAAACAACTACTTAAGAAAAACACTTTATAATTACGCCAATTCCCTTTTATATTTTGCAGCGCTAGTTGCCGAATGTTCATCTATCGTCCTCCTGTAACTTACTACATAGGCAAAAAGCTAGAGATTCCCCTAGCTTTTTACGTGTTTTAAATATCCTCTTTGCGCAATCATAAAGTAAATGGCAGAAGCTAAAATATATGCTCCAATTACAATCGCACCTGATTTCCATAAATCGATATAAAGCATATTCCCTAACGTATAAAGAGCAAATCCACTATGAATTGCACCGATTATAATCGGGATAAAAAAGATAACGCCCATTTGTCGAATTGCAATTTTACGAATTTCTTTATCTGTCATACCGATTCTCTTTAACGATTTAAATTGAATACGATCTTGTTCTTTATCGTTAAACCACTTAAAGTATGTCATACTACAAGCGAAGAAGAAGAACAGTACAGCTACAAAGAAACCGATAAACATCGTAATTGCTCCTGATTCCCTTATATTTTTATAAGCGAGCACCGAGTTATTTAATTCCCCTTGCTTATCCGGCGCAACTTCCTTTTTCAAATCTAACACAAGGTCTTCCGTACTTTTCCAGTCTTCTATATAATAACCGTAATATTTCGTCTTTTCTTCATCTGGTACGAGCTTTGCGTATTTCTCAAAATCTTGATCATTCACAATAAGATATTCACTATCGTTAAAAACAGAATATGACGTTGTCTCATTTAATTGAACAGACTGCTTTTGTCCGTTAATTGTAAATTCATACGGTTTCGTACGATCTATTTTCATAAGTTCATTTGCTGCATCAACCATAACCATCGTCGCACTACCTGGTGCGTTATGAACCTCTGTAATTTGCTCTTTCTTTTGTTTACGCACTTCCGCGTTATATTCTTTTTCTGAAATAACCGCCATAGGTACTTCATGTTCACTGTTAAACAACATTATTTTCTTTGTTGCAGGTAGTTTTACGTAGGTTACTTTTCGTGCATCTTCAAACCCATGTTTTTTTACAATTTCTTGTTCTCTTTCTTCATTAATAAGGCTATGCGTATTTAATCCCTTTTCCTCATATGAAATAGCATGCGGCGTAAGCTCTACCGTTTTCGCACTCATATTTTCAAAATATACATAAAGCGTACCTACCGCTGAAGAAACAACCGCCGTAATGATAGAAATTACAAATAGAAAACGAGCATTATCTTTCATTTTATAAATAAGGTTGCTAAGTACAAACATATTTGGATATGTATAAAAAGATTTTTTTCGTTTTTGTAATGCCTTTAATACGACTGTACTACCTTGTGTAAATAGTAAATACGTTCCGCCAATGGTCAATCCTACAATCGGTAAGAAATACATAATAAAATTCATAATTGTTACTTGGAAGCAAAGGACATATGCACCAATGATACATCCTATACCGGCTACACATAACCATGTAAATGCAAAAGGCTCTACTTTTTGCTTTCTTGCTTCTCTTAATAAATCAATAATTTGCAAGCGCCCTACTGTCCAAACGCTAAACAATGATAGGAGTAAAAATAGAATAAAGTACACACCAGCTGTAATAAGAACTGCTTTGCTATTCCATACAAGCGGAAGTGTTTTATCAATTTTTAGTAATACACTCAGTGCTTGGAAAAACAATTTTGAACAAAGCATTCCAATTCCAATACCTGCTACAATGGCAATACTACCTAACATCAATTGTTCTAATATAATCATTCGGCCAAGTTGAGACTTCGTTCCGCCTATTAATGTTAATAGACCAAACTCTTTTTTCCTTGCTCGTAAAAATGTTGAATTTGCATATAAAATAAAGAGTGCTGAGAAGATGACTACAATATAATTCATCGATTCTAATCCTTTTGTAATCATCGTCTTCATACTAATATTACCGCTTACGACATCTGGATGATAAATAAAGGAAGCATACATGAAAAATACGACTATCGATAAGCAACTGCTTATAAGAAACGCTTTATAATTACGCCAATTTCCTTTTACGTTATTAAGCGCGAGCTGGCGAAAGTTCATGATATTCTCCTCCTAGCATCGCAAGTACGTCCAAAATTTCTTGGAAAAAGGCTTGTTTCGTTCTTCCTTTATGTATTTCTGAGAAAATTTCTCCGTCGCGAATGAATAGAATACGTTCGCAATAACTCGCAGCTACCGGATCATGCGTTACCATTGCAATTGTTACTTTCTTTTGTTCATGTAAGTCTTGCAACGCGCTCATTAATGATTTTGCTGACTTCGAATCTAAGTTTCCAGTTGGTTCATCCGCTAAAATTAACGTAGGCTCATGAATAATTGCTCTCGCTGCTGCTGCACGTTGTTGTTGTCCGCCTGATACTTCATATACTTTTTTATTTAAAATTTCTTCGATATTTAAAAACTTTGCAATCTCAAGCACTTTCGCATCGATTTCATTTACAGATTTCTTCGCCATGACAAGTGGTAAAATAATATTTTCTTTAATCGATAACGTGTCAAGCAAGTTAAAATCTTGGAAGATGAATCCTAAATGTGTACGGCGAAACTCCGCTAATTTTGCAGCACGCATTTGATTAATTTCTTCGCCATTTACAAGCACATGACCTGAAGTTTGCTTATCAATTGTTGCTAATAAATTTAAAAGCGTTGTTTTTCCGCTTCCTGAAGGACCCATAATCCCTACAAATTCGCCTTCTTCTATTTTAAAATTTATATCATTTAAAGCAGTCGTCGCTACTGAACCTTTTGATTGATACACCTTTGTTAATCCTTTTACTTCAAGAACACTCATTTCTAATCCCCCTATGTGTTTTCTTCTTACATTTACTATAAGAAAAATAAGAAAAAGAAACGAGTGATTTCCCTTACAAAACGTTTTGTTATCTTACAGTTTTGTCATTTTTCTCATTAATGTATGATATTCTTCATCTTTTGCAAATTGGAACGTGAATGTTGTCCCTTCCCCTTCAACCGATTGCACATAAATACCGTGATGTAAATTATCACAAATTTCCTTTGTAATATATAGACCCATCCCAGTCGCTTCTCTCGTTTTACGGCCATTTATTCCTGTAAAGAACGGATCAAATACTCGCTTTACATCTTGTTCTGGAATACCAATTCCATTGTCCTTAATATGTAGTAACACCTTTTGATCTTTCTCTTCAATTTGAAATTGAATTTCCTTTTTCTCTACTTCTGAAATTTTTGTATACTTAATTGCATTTACAACAATTTGCCCTATAGCAATACTGAGCCATTTTCTATCAGATGCAACCATACAAGTATCTTCATCAAACATTACTTTCGGAAATACAGACGATTGAATGAAAGACTTTCTATTTTCATTAATAATACCTCGAATAATATCTAGCACATTTACTACTTCTACTTTATAATCTTTCGCAAACTGCTCTAACCTTGCCATATGTAACGCTAAATCTAAACCATTTAGTATACGGTTATTTTCTTCACGAATACTTTCAACTGTTGCTCTTGCTTCACGATGGTCTTTACCAAACTTTTGTAATAGCAATTCTATAACCGATACTGGTGTTTTCATTTGATGAATCCACTGGTTCATAAATATCATTTGCTGTTGTTCTTTCGCATGTTGTTTATGAATTTCATTCATATATTGCTGCCTTAATAGCGTAAACGATTCAACGACCATCTCTTGCTCTGACGTATAAGAAGTATCAATAAGTAAAGAATCGTGTAATGTATTTCCGCTGGCAACATATTTTTCAATTCTTTTTAAAAACACACTTCGTTTTCGATAATCGTAAATGAGGTATACAGTAAATACAACTGTCCCTAATAAAAGCCCATATAACCACGTACTCCAATCAATGGATCGCTTTTCTAAAAGGCTTTGCAACTGCATTACAAGCCCAAATAAACAAAGGCTAACAATATAAGAAAGAAGTAAAGAAAAGCGATCCATGAGGTAATTTTTAACCTTCATGCCCTTCGCCCCACTCTGTAAGAAGCGCATAACCATATCCACGTTTCGTTACAATTGCATTTTGAATGCCTAGCTCCTCTAGTTTCTTCCTTACGCGTTTTACATTAACGGTTAATGTATTATCATCAACAAAAGCTACCTCATCCCACAGGGCTTCTAACAGTTCTTCGCGCGTTACATATTGATTTGCTTGTTTCATTAAACACTCTAATAAGTAAAATTCATTTTTTGTCAGCTCCGTTTGTTGTCCCTGCCACTCAACAACGTGTTGAGACGGGAATAACAACAGTCCATTTACACCTAAACAATCACTCTCAGCAACAGAGGCATACTCACCATAGCCACGGCGAAGTGCACTTTTCACCTTTGCCATTACGATATCTAAATGGAACGGCTTCGTAATGTAATCATCTCCGCCATTTTCAATTGCCATTACTTGATCCATTTCCCCTGTTCTTGCAGAAACAAAAATAATTGGTGCATTCGATACAGTACGTATTTGACGACACCAATAAAACCCATCAAAATATGGTAAATTAATATCCAGTAGTACGAGATGAGGATTTATTTTCACGAACTCATCTTTTATATGACGTAAATCACTTGCTCTAAATGATTGATAGCCATACCTTTCTAAATGCTCCTCTAATATTCCCGCTATTTTTTCATCGTCTTCTACAATTAATATTTTATACATATTCGTTTTCTCCCCATAAAAAATTCTTCCAACACCACTCCTTGTTCTATTATAAATTGAAAATTTAATTAGTGGGTATTTTTTCCTATACGAATCAGAAATTTACATAAAAAAAGACTGCCATATTTCGGCAGTCTTAGTCGATAAATTCAAATTCATATTCAAGAATTTTTACAATATCTCCATCTTTTGCACCACGTGCACGAAGCGCTTCATCAATACCCATTCCACGCATTTGGCGAGCGAAACGACGTATAGATTCATCACGTGAGAAGTCTGTCATTTTAAATGTCTTCTCAATATCGTAACCAGAAATAACAAATGTGCCGTCACTTTCACGTGTAATTTCAAATTTAAGACTTTCAGCATCAAATTTGTACATTACACTTGCTTCAGACTCTTCGACAACATCGTACATTGGGAATTCTGGTGTTGTTTCTAATAAGTTCGCTACTTCAAATAGTAAGTCACGAACACCTTGTTTTGTTACAGCTGAGATTGGGAAGATTTTTACTTCGTCTCCCACTTTCTCTTTAAATGCTTGTAAGTTTTCTTCTGCATCTGGCATATCCATTTTGTTTGCAACAACAACTTGTGGACGCTCTGTTAAACGCATATTGTATTCTTTTAATTCATTATTGATTGTTACATAATCTTCATATGGCTCACGGCCTTCTAAACCAGACATATCAATAACGTGTACGATTACACGTGTACGCTCAATATGACGTAAGAATTGGTGTCCAAGTCCGACGCCGGCATGTGCGCCTTCAATTAGTCCAGGAAGGTCAGCCATAACGAAGCTGCGGTTATCACCCGTTTCAACAACACCAAGATTTGGAACGATTGTTGTAAAGTGATACTCTGCAATTTTCGGACGCGCTGATGATACAACAGATAATAATGTAGATTTACCTACACTTGGGAATCCAACAAGTCCAACATCTGCTAGCACTTTAAGCTCTAGAATGACATCACGTTCTTGACCTGGTTCCCCGTTCTCAGCGATTTCTGGCGCTGGATTCGTTGCTGTTGCGAAACGTGAGTTACCACGGCCACCACGACCACCTCTTGCGATTACAGCTGTTTGCTCATGCGTTACTAAATCGGCAAGAATTTGTCCTGTTTTTTCATCTTTTACTATTGTTCCTGGTGGAACCTTTACGATTAAATCTTCAGATTTACGACCGTGCTGACCTTTACTCATTCCGTGCTGACCACGATCAGCTTTGAAATGACGTTGGTAGCGGAAGTCCATTAATGTACGTAAGCCTTCCTCAACAACAAAAACAACATCTGCACCTTTACCACCGTCGCCACCTGCTGGGCCACCTTTAGGTACATACTTCTCACGACGATACGCAACCATTCCGTTACCACCGTCGCCGCCTTTTACATATATCTTGACCTGATCTACAAACATTATTTCACCACACTTTTTTCGATTGGTTGTAATATAACTGAGACTTCTTCGTCTCGTACTGTATAAGAAATGGAATACCATTTATTGTTTTGGTTCGCAAGCCAATTCTGTAGTTCTTCTACACTCGTTAGCTTACCACGAAAATCAAAAAAGAAACGAGCATTCTCCGCGTCACATTCAATTGTGATACAAACATAATTTTCAACATATACGTCTAAACTATGCTGAAGCATTGAGAAAAATTGATTCGTCCATGTACATACAGTCTCATCTAAGTGAGATAAGTTATGTAATTTCCCTAATACTTCGTACTCCAATAAGCACGGCTGCTGTTTCCAATTATATGTTAAAATCCACTCTGAAAATAAAGGCATTGATAGCCCTATCAGATTGGATTCTTGTCTCGCTTCTTGGACAAAACGATCGATGAGACTATGAATTTCTTCCACTTTTCCAAGGGAAAGGTTTCCTTTCACCATCTGCATACGATTGAGCCAATCATGTCTTGAATGGCGCAATGCATCTATAATTGTCCATTTTTCATTCATTTAGATACCCCTTAATATAGAAAAACTCTAACCTGCACTCAGGTTAGAGTTTTCCGTGAGTTCTTATGCTTCTTGAGCAACAGGATATACGCTCACTTGTTTGCGGTCACGGCCAAGACGCTCAAAGCGTACTACGCCGTCAACTTTCGCGTATAAAGTGTCATCGCCACCACGACCAACGTTAACACCTGGATAAATTTTTGTACCGCGTTGACGGTAAAGAATTGAACCACCTGAAACCGTTTGACCATCTGCGCGTTTAGCACCAAGACGTTTTGACTGAGAGTCACGACCGTTCTTTGTACTACCTACACCTTTCTTAGATGCGAAAAACTGAAGATCTAATCTTAACATACGTTACACCTCCTGCACTTTTTCTATTAAACGGATATACTTTCCGTAATCAAGTTCGATCGTCTTAAGCGAAACAACCAATCCTTCTAAAAGTATCTGTGCTTTTTCTGCTGTATGAATGTCTAAATCATTAGGCAATTCATACGTTAAGAATCCACCATCACTTCCGAGTTCAATAGTTGCCTGCACATTACAAAGTTCTTCCACTGCATTTATAGAACCAAACACAACCGCTGTAGTTCCAGCACAGACAAGGTCTTGTCCATGTGGCGCATAATTGGCATGTCCAGTCATTTTAAATGATTGGATACTTCCTAATTTCGTGCGACTTATCGTAATTTTAATCATGTTAACCCGGATTAAGCGTTGATAGCTTCAACAACTAGCTTAGTGTAAGGTTGACGATGACCTTGTTTCTTACGATTGTTCTTTTTCGCTTTGTATTTGAAAACGATAATTTTCTTAGCGCGACCTTGTTTTTCAACTTTCGCAGTAACTGTTGCACCTTCTACAACTGGGCTACCAACTTTAACGTTTTCGCCACCAACGAAAAGAACTTTGTCAAAAGTAACAGTTTCACCAGCTTCAACATCTAATTTTTCAATGTAGATTGCTTGACCAGCTTCAACTTTAATTTGTTTTCCACCTGTTTCGATAATTGCGTACATACTTGCACCTCCTCTTAATTACTAAGACTCGCCAAAAACGAGGTAGACATAAATGTCTTTAGGGAACCTGTTTTGTGCGGTTGTAGCATATAGCCGTTTAGGTGCTATAAACTATAACATAAAGATGTTACCATAATTCATTGACTATTGTCAATGAAAGTTCTACTAACTATTTTTTCCGTTCTACAATTTCTTTTTTACTTCCAAAACGGATAATAGCGTACTTTTCGATCATATCATCTTTGAAATAAATTTCAAATGGAATATTTTTTTGTAATTCTTTTTGCAAAAATTGTTTTTGTAATTCTTTAGGTGCAGCAATTAATACTGCCTCATCCTCTATATCGCCATATGTAATTAGCTCTCTCTCTAACTCATACGCAATTGTTTCATATGACATTACATACCCCGTCGCTTTGCACGGTACACACTCTTCTAGTAATACGTCGCGTAAAGAATGTTTCTTACGTTTACGTGTCATCTCCAAAATCCCTAACTCTGTAAAACCGAGCACTCTTGTATATGTGCGATCATTTTTCATAGCAGCCAGGAGACATTCTCTTACCTTTTCTTTATCTTCTCTTCTTTTCATATTAATAAAATCAATTAATATCATACCACCGATATCACGTAGTCTTAATTGACGTGCAATCTCTTCAGCTGCCGCCTCATTTGTACGAAGGACTGTATCTTGTAAATTCTGTTTTCCAGTAAACTTGCCCGTATTCACATCAATTACAGTCATCGTCTCCATTTGTTCCACAATTAAATAAGCACCATTCGGGAGCCAAACAATTTTTTGAAGTGCTTTCTCAATCTCACGCTCTATTCCAAAATGGTTAAACATTGACGATTTTTCATTATAAAAAGCTACTTTTTCTTTTCCTACTTTTTCTTCTAATTCTTTCACTATACTTCTTGTATCTACAACTACTTTTTCAATCGTTTCAATTGGATTTTCTTGAAATACACGATCTAAAAAGGTGGCCGGTCGATGAAGTAGCAACGGTGCCTTTCCTTGACACTCTTTTCTTTTTAACTCTTCATATAACTGCTGTAACCTTTGCATTTCAGCTTGTATTTCTTCAATTTCTCCTTTTTCAGAAGCAGAACGGAAAATGTACCCTCCTGTTCCTTCTACCTCAATTTGGAGTAGCTGTTGCCTTCTTTTATTATTTTTTATTTTTCGAGAAACGGCACGCATTTCATCATATGGCATATAAACGACATATTTCCCGGTAAATTCTATGTTTGCTGTCAATTTCGGCCCTTTCGTATCAATTGCCTCTTTCACAACTTGTACAAGTACCGCTTGCCCTTCATGTATACGATATGAAGATGGTACATCATCATATGAAAGATACGCATGTTTTTCTAAACCGATGTTTACAAATGCTGCGTTCATTCCAGCTATTGTTCTTACGACACGTCCAACATAAATATGCCCCACAATCTCTTGTTCTTCATTTCGTTTCCATAAAAACTCAACAATTTTGTTCTTCTCTTCAATTGCAACGCGTTTTTCCGATCCTGCGTAGTTCATATATAACGTTTTCAAAATTCTTTCCTCACTTTATAATCTTCTTTGCTTTTACAATAATAAAAGGTTAGTGCTATCGTCAACACTAACCGATTAATTCTTCAACCGATGAAGTTGTTCGTTTTTCAGTAAAATACGCATAGAGTAATTCATTTTCATCCAATGTGTAATGTTCTTTATATTTTCCATGGACGATAATAGAGTGCTTATACCCTCTACGAAATTTTGTGAAGATCTTATATAAATGATCTTCTGATTGCACTTCAATAGGTGCAATCTTTTCAATTCCTCTTTTGTTCCCATAATAACGTTCTAATAAAAAACGCATAAAGGAATACTGTCTTTGTTTCCACTCTTGGTATAACGACACTGCTAAAAATATGAGTAGTACCCACATCATAATATTGTTACTATTCCAAAGTAACTGCCACACTAGTATTACACTAAAAAAAACACATGATAATTTCATCATCTTTTCATGTGCTTGTAAATAAGGAAAACGATATGATAATACGTTAAACAATACTTTCCCGCCATCAAGAGGCCAAATAGGTAGTAAATTAAACGCTAAAATAATTATATTATTCCATATAAAGAAATAATATAAGTCCGCACCTAGCCAACCAGCTTCAAACACTATATAACCTACCGCCATCATCCAAATATGTTGTATAGGTCCTGCAATTACGACAACGAGTTCCTCTTTCAATAACTTATTCCCATGTTCCTCAAGCTCAGCCACACCACCAAACGGTAAAAGTTGAATCTTTTTTATACGCCAATTGTAGTGTGCCGCCGCAAAGGCATGCCCAAGTTCATGGATAAGAACGATACAAAATAACAGTAGTAACTCTTTAAAACGTGCCGTAAAAATACCAATGACAATAATAACCCAAAACAACGGATGCACTGAAATCTTCGTTAAAACTTCTCTATATTTAATCAAATGAAATCACCTGAATCGGGTCAATAAATTTTTCATTCTTTTTTATCGCGAAATAAAACTTACCATTTTTATTATTTGCATCATTATTTACCGTTCCAATTTTTTGTTTCTTTGAAACGTAATCATATAATTTCACTGACATGTCATTTAAATTCGCATACCACGATTCCGTTCCATCTGCATGCTGAATTTGAACTGTATTACCAAGTTCCTCTTTCTTTCCTGCAAAAACAACTAACCCTTCATTCACTGACTCAACAGTCGCATTTGTAGCTGTTTGAACAAAGACACCTTGGCCATTTTTTTGAAACCCTTGCATTACCTTTCCTGAAGCAGGAATTGCATAATCTTTTTGCTGAGTGGTTCCTTCCTTTTTCTCAGTAGGTGAATAAAATACGAGCGGTTTTCCAAACTGCTTTTCGTACCATTTCGCTACAGTAGCAAACTGAAATTCTTCTTTCATTACTTTTTCTGTAACAGCTTTTGCACCGTCGAAAGAGGAGGGTGCATTCTTATATAAAATAGCGACAGAGAGAACTAATATTGCTGATAACAAAAATTTGAAGAAAAATACTTCTTTTCGAAATAAAGGATGAATTTCCTTTTCTCCATCTTCAATATATACTGTTTCACTATCGAAATTCCCTCCAGCAAAATACTGCTCTTCCTCCATCCTTTCTTGCTCTGCCTTCCTTTTCGCAATCCGTTTTTTAATTTCTTCTACACGTCTATTCTTCATACTGTCTCCTTTCTTTCGTTAAGCTAATTAAAATAGAAACAGTTGTATACAGTTTGTACATATGTATGAGTTAAGAAAGGAAGATATTCGTGTGGAAGAAAAAAGAAAGCACTTCGCATATGCGCGAAGTGCTTTTAACGGATTCCAAAGAAGTTTTTCATCTTTGTAAATACCGATACCTTTTCTTGTTCAAATGCTTGCAATGGTACATTCTCACCCAACAAGCGTCTTGCAATATTCCGATAAGCTAACGCTGCTTTCCCGCTCGGTTGCAACGCTACAGGTTCACCTGTATTTGTAGCACGAATAACTTCATCATCATCCTCGACAACACCAAGAAGCTCGATTGACAATGTACGTACGATTTCATCAACATCTAACATATCCTGCTCATGAAGCATATGACTACGCACACGATTAATAACAAGTTTCGGTGGTTCAATATCCTCTTTTTCTAAAAGCCCGATAATACGATCCGCATCGCGCATTGAGGATACTTCTGGCGTCGTAACAACGATTGCTTTATCCGCACCAGCTACCGCGTTTTTAAATCCCTGCTCAATCCCCGCAGGACAATCAATTAATATGTAATCATAATCTTGACGTAATACTTGTATTAATTCATCCATTTGTTCAGGTGTTACCGCTGATTTATCACTCGTTTGTGCTGCAGGTAATAAATAAAGATCATCAAAACGCTTATCTTTAATAAGCGCCTGAGGTAAACGGCAACGCCCTTCAACGACATCAACAAGATCAAATACAATACGATTTTCCAGCCCCATTACTACGTCTAAGTTTCGAAGACCGATATCTGTGTCAATTAAGCACACTTTCTTTCCAGATAACGCCAGGGCTGTACCAATGTTCGCAGACGTTGTAGTTTTACCTACTCCGCCTTTTCCAGATGTAATTACTATTGCCTCTCCCACAGCTATACAATTCCCCTTTCTAACTTTGTTAAATTAGGTCTAAGATGAGTGAGAAGTTGCAGTCGATCGACAACAATGTGATTGTTCTCATTAATATACGCACATTCTGCCGCCTCCGCTCCGTCTTCTTTCTCTTCCGGAGCCCGCATTGCCACATCACTAATTCGAAGTTGCATCGGGTTCATATCAGATGCAGCGATTACAGCATCCGAATCCCCATAATACCCAGCATGCGCAATTCCTCTTAATGATCCTACGACAAAAATATTCCCCCCAGCGATAACCGTTCCGCCTGGATTAACATCTCCAATTAACAATAAATTTCCTTTTACATGTAAAACTTGTCCAGAGCGAACAATTTTGGAAATAGGGACAATTTCTGTTTCTTCTTTCCAAGCTATTGCTTCTGCTTTAGTTATAACATCACTTTCAATTGAATCCACAACAAGATTCTTTTTATTACGAATTAACGTACGAATCTCTTCTTGTTGGACTTCTGTTAAATAACGATTTCCCACTTTCACATGCACTTCAATTAAAGAGCGCCCATCACCATCATAGTAATGTGTAGAAAGCTTTTCATCCAATTCCTCCAGTAATTCAGAGAATGAACAACAATCATCTAAATGAAGCGTTATACCGTCTTTTGTCCCTTTTATTGTTACATTTTGTTGCTTTTTTTCTTCCACTAAAGTTCACCCCACCGATTCAATTCGACATAAAATTAGAAAATCCTTTTTTCTTTTTCTTCCATCGCTTTTGAAAGACGCACTAAATATCGTCTCAGTGGGAAACAAACTATCAATAAGAAAATTGCATTTAGCAATAAAGTAGACAGGAGACGATCTGTGAAAAAGACATACGCTGACATATGAGTACGTCCTAACAAAGTTAAAAATCCATACACATAATACTCTAGTGCTACAATGCTAGCTAGTACGATAGAAGCAACAATAAATAAATTCAATTGTAGTATCTTCATCACACTATAAACTAAATAAGCTAAAATCGGATACGCAAAAATATATATACCGACAAGTTCTGTGTATACGGTATCAAATAAGAAACCAAATAATAGTCCGTAATAAATCCCTTGGACCGGACTATAGTACACAGTAATAAAACATAACGCAATTATAAAGAAATGAGGTGCTGCTATACTGTCTTTCCAAAAAACCTCTGTTGGAACAATAGTAGCAAACATATTTTCAAATAGAAAAACAAAAAGGAGCAAAAGAGGAAGAGCTGCTCTTTTTAGAATCTTCATCATCTCTTCTCTCCCTCCTATTCTAATGGCGCTGAAGGCATTGCACGTTTCGCAACCATAATATGCTCTACGTCATTTAAATCAGCGGCAGGTTTTACATAAGCTGTTTTTGTTAAACCGTATGGATCTGGCTGAACATCAACGATTGTTCCAATTACAAGACCTTTCGGGAAAATATCACCGAGTCCAGATGTTACTACTAGTTGGTCGGTTTTTACATCTGCATCAGAGCCAATCTTTGTGAAAAGAAGTAAGTGCTTTTCTTTGTCGTAACCTTCAATCAATCCAAAGATTTTTTCATCACCTTGTACGATAGCAGAAACACGATTCGTTCGGCTCATAGAGCTTAGCAATTCTACTGATGATGTAAACTGAGATACGCTTTTCACTCGTCCAACTAGACCTTGTGAAGTTACTACAGCCATATCTTTTTTAATTCCTTGCTGTGCCCCTTTATCAATTCCAACTAAATCGTACCATTTATCCGGGTTACGAGAAACGACAGTAGCTGGAATTTCAGTATAATCACTAGGCAACTCTTTTTTACCCGTTAACTCTTGTAACTTCTTTTTATCATCTTCTAATTGCTTTACGTCACCTGATAACTTTGCATAGTTATCTAATTTTGCTTTTAATTCTTTATTCTCTTCATACGTGCGCTTTACATCCTCTACATTTTCGAAGAATCCAGCTACGTATTTCGCTGGCTTTTGGAATACACGTTCTACAACACCGACAGTGTCTTTAACAAACTGCTCTGGCCATGTTAAACTGTTCCGTTCTTTCAATGAGATTCCAATCAATGCCACGAGAAGAATAATACTAACTAACAAAACAATTAATCTTTTGTTTAAGAAAAACTGTGGCACGTTCACACCCTCTTAATTTCATTGATTTTTATTTTGCAATATTATCGAGCAGCAGTTTTGAAAAGATCGATATTGTCTAATGCTTTCCCCGTTCCAATTGCTACGCAATCTAGTGGGTCTTCTGCAACAAGAACTGGCATATTTGTTTCTTCACTAATCACTTTATCTAAGTTACGTAGTAATGCTCCGCCACCTGTTAATACGATACCACGGTCCATAATGTCTGCCGCTAATTCAGGTGGAGTTTTCTCTAACGTATTTTTAACAGATTCTACAATTGCATCTACTGTATCTTTTAATGCATCTGCAATTTCTTCTGGCTGAATTAGTACTGTTTTTGGTAAACCACTTACTAAATCACGACCGCGAATTTCCATAGGTTCGATACCTTCTGGCTCGCCTGCAGAACCGATTTCTAATTTCAATGCTTCAGCTGTTCTTTCACCAATCATTAAGTTGTAGCTTTTCTTAATGTACTGAATGATTGAATCATCCATATCATCACCAGCAACACGAACTGATTGACTTGTTACAATACCACCTAAAGAAATGATTGCAACTTCTGTTGTACCACCACCGATATCAACAACCATGCTACCAGTTGGTTCCCAAACAGGTAAGTTTGCACCAATTGCTGCTGCAAATGGTTCTTCAATTGGATAAGCATCACGAGCACCCGCTTGACGAGTCGCATCGATTACTGCACGTCTTTCTACAGCTGTAATACCAGACGGTACACATACCATTACGTATGGTTTACGTGAGAAGAATCCATTTGATTTTTGAGCTTGTTGAATGTAGTATTTCATCATTGTTGCTGTCGTTTCGTAATCAGCAATTACACCGTCTTTCATCGGGCGAAGTGCCACAACGTTTCCTGGTGTACGACCAATCATTTGTTTTGCATCGCTACCTACAGCAACGATTTGTTTCGTATCAGTTTGTAACGCTACTACTGAAGGTTCACGTAAAACTACACCTTTTCCTTTTACATATACAAGCGTGTTCGCAGTTCCTAAATCTATTCCAAGATCGCGAGTAAAGCCACCAAATCCAAACATATTATTTATCTTCCTTTCTTGTTTTCACGGACTCATTTTTTCTTACTTTATATTATAAAAACAGTACGTTTTTTATATCTTTATCCTTCTTGTAGATAAATTTCTACAAAAAACTCATAAATCACATTATAAAACAAAATAAGTAAAAAGCATAGTCTTAAATATGACCTTTTTCCTTTAAACTCACGAATTTATGGTCACCTATTATAATATGATCAAGCACATATCCCAACAAAAAAGAGCGAGTTATAGAACCCTATCATTTCTTTAAAGAATCCCTTCTAGAGGCAATCTGTATAGTGGATTCTTTTTACGCCCCTTTTGTAAGAATTGTGCTAAAATTAATGCAACGTACTCTTAAAATTAAATCATCCTTAGAATAGGGGCAAATTCTTTTAAAACATTTAACTATATAATAGGATGTGGTGAACATATGGATTTATGGTCTAATGGAGACACAATAAAATTCGTTAAAAGGGAAGTGCCCATATACCGAAAGAAAGGCAATGAATACATTTCAGATAGTCGATATATAATTGGCCTTCTGATAGAAGAAGAGATTGTAGTCCCTCACCCAGTCACAGACTTCCTTGATAAAAAGTACTATAATGAATCAGGTTCAATAAACAGCGAAAAAGCCGTTGCAGATACCTTGGTACAATTTCTTAACTATATACTCCATCAAAAGAGGAGCGGTCATTCAATATTTAAAGAAATTAGAGGTATTGCTGATTTACAATTATGCCATATGGAATCTTTTCTCGAGTATTGTGGAGAAAAAGGAAATCTAAGAGATACTGTTAAACGAAAAGAACATTACCTTCTACATTTTTATTACTTTTTTGGAATCCAAAAAAAAGTTTTAAAGAATACACCTCCAATAAATAAACCAAACCATTCCAACAGTTTAAGTCATAACAAATCATACAGAAAAACAAGTACCTTCAATGTAAATCTCTATTATAAGAAACCCAAACAACAAGACTATGACCTTGAAGTAATTAAGAAAAAAGATTTCCTAACCCAAAAGTGGACAACACCACAAGAAAAACAAGCCATACGTTTAAAAATAATAAGAGAATTTTTAATGATAGCGAAAATAGAGTTTCCTCATATAGCATTTGCAGTTTGCTTACAGATATTCGGTGGTTTACGTGCAGCCGAATGTATGAACCTTGATATAAATTCTGTATTATCTCAAAATAACTCACAATATGGGGAGAAAGGATTAATTTTAAATATTAGAGATAGACAACCAAATCTATTTCCTTTATATTCTCCTCAAAGTAACAACCAAGTGAAACGTCCACGGGATCAAGCTGTTTTACTAGATCCACTTGTTCCTTACTTATACAAAAAACATTTAGATTGGTTGAATAAAAAGCATCATTCAATGAAAAGGAAAAGTAAGTTTAAAAGTAATTTAGCTTTATTTGTTAATAGCCGTGGGGAAGCAATGCAGACTCATACTTACCGAAATATATTCAATAATTTGAAACGTTTTTACTTAGGAATGTTAAAAAATACAAATGGGAGATATGAAGATTTTAAAGAGTTTCGTGAAACAAAATGGAGTACACACATCGGACGTGGTGCCTTTACTAACCTTTGCTTAGATGCTGGTTATAGTGCTGTACAAACTGCTATCTTAAGAGGAGATAGATCACCTCAAGCAATGTTAGACTACACCGATATTTTAACTGCAACAAGTAGCATTATACATGCAATTGATACTATATCTCCTAAATCTATTTATTCATCCTATGAATTTGAAGAAATCGAATTAAATAAAACATGGAAGGATGTCATGCACTTTGCTAATACAGATAACAGATACACAGGACTTACAGATTAAAGAAGCTTTAATTAGCAGTGAACAATTTGCAGAAAGAATTGGCTTAAACCCATCCGCACCTTTTTTTTCAAAATACCTGTATACACAAACACTAAGACATTTAGCCACTGCAAATATTCTAGATGTTTGGGAGACAAATGATACAAAACTTTTTCTGAATCAACATGAAGACTCTGCCTACCTAGCGAAACACATGTCTGGTAAACAAATAATGGATAACTGTAATATTTCTCCTCAAACATTAAGAAAACTATGTAAAACACATAATATTCCTCTACATAAATTCAACACAATATACAAAGATATTTTTATTCCACTAGAATTCATTGAAAAGTATATAACCGACGATAAATACATTACTGGATATGATTTATTAAGAATAAGCTCTATAGATAAAAAATCAAAAAAAAACTTTCCACGCCGGGCATTACTAAGTGTGATTAACAACATTCAAAAACACAATTTGAATAGCTTATTGGGTTACAAGGAACTTACAATACCTTTATATTTCAAAAATACACCTCAGCCTCAACACCATGTTTTTCTTCGTGAGAAAGTCATTAATTTTTTTGAGCAACATGTGAGTATCAACAAAGTATTAAATGAATTATCTATGAGGCGAAGCAACTTAGTCACCCTCTTGCCTAACATTAATATAGAAATATATACGCTTTATGGCAGTAGCCACGATGGCAAATTTATTTCAAAAAACGATTACCAATACTTACAGACATATAGAAAAGGAATTACCAGCGGAGGAAATGGCAGTTACGCTCAGCGCAATGACAAATATATTGAGTATAGGGAAAAGTATTATACAAAGAAGCAAGTAATGGATTACCTTTCACTCAGCGGTGATTACATAAATATTGTATTAGATAGCTATGACATTAAACCCGTAGAAATATTAGAATACAAATTCAATACAGATAAAATAAGTTTTATTTACTTCTTTTCAAAAGATGAAATCCATAACTTAATCGAAAAACAAACGCTTCTAAAACGTCAATATAAGCAAGAATATTACACAATCCAGGAGATTAAATTACTTATGGACAAAGATGGTTCTACTACAAATTTTTTGTATTCCTATATACCCAGAAACAATATTCAACCTACTGAATGTCCCTCTTTATTAATGGGTGTATTAAAAAGATACAATGGCAGTAAGAATTTATTTCGAAAAGAAGATGTTCACCAATATTTATTAGATCGTAAAAACTGCAAAAACCTAATTAGTATCGAAATGGACGACCCTTTTAAAGAGTTCATTTACAAAACAGAAACACTTTTACAAATTTCTTTTTCAAAAAAGTTAATACGAACTAAAGATCTGTGGCTTCAATATGTTCGAAAACAATTACACGCTACCAGAAGTTCAAATATTAGCATTTACATTAACCAACTCTCAAAAACAAGTTTCCATTTAGCAGATTTATTAACTAAAGAAATCTATAGTTATTCTGCGTCATCCTTAAACAAATTATTTTTTGAAGAAAACTCAAACATACCTCGTACTTACCAGCGCATCCTATATCATTTTTGCCGAGAAGTTTATGCTTCTATTTATGAGGTTACACAAAAACCACCTTACACACTGGACAAACTTACTAATCCTAACCATTTTTTAAATCAACGTGATGTAGATTTATCTAGATATACCTATGAGGAGTACAAAGATTTATATCGATTTGTCAATGACTTATCAATACACAAACTTACTGCAATTCAAAATGTCGAATCTTTTCTTAAGGGAAACAAATACTGTAATTATGACAGTTATTGGTTATACATATTAATACAACTTACAAATAATTGGCGCCATGCAACAGTCATAACTCAAATTCCAGAAGTAGACTTATCGAATACTTCGATTACAGACCTAGATTGGTTAAAACAAAATAACCCTTCAATAGATGATGCTAACTCTATAATCTTCCAGGTAGGTCGTTATGTAAAAAAGATCCACAAAACTGGCGCAGACAGCATTTTTCGGATTGCTGATCCTTTAAAAATCGCTTTTGCAACCGCCATAAGTATTTGTCAATTACGCGCAAATGCTTATCATATCGTTACTCCAAGTTCAAATCAAAAAAACACTGTACCTAAAGATGTAGGTGCTTTAATATGGCTTAAAACTCGTCATATAGTTCAACCAAGACATACAGCGCATAAAGTCTTTTTTAAACATTTCAAACATGAATTTAAATTTTCTAACCGAAAAATGAATCGTACGCTTACTACTTTGATTTGGTCAGTATTAAGATCTTTAAACGCCGCTAGGGTCTCAAGGTCTCACTTTAATGAAAATTCAACGATGCACTACATTAAATTAGATGAAAAGCAACTTACTCATTTAATAGAGCAAATCTTTGAAAGGAATTCCTTCGGCTATATAACTCAGCTATTAACCAACAAATTATTTGATGGATTAAATATTGAAAAAAATGTAGAAACACAAAAAATGCTAGAGTTAACAAAGAGGTTTGGTGATGTTCAAAAAATAGAGGTTTCTTCTGGTCTTATAGATCGTCTAGCAACTGAACAATGGGAAGTTATAGATTTAATAAACAGCTTAAAAAAAGAGGAAATTCAACATCTACTTTCTCAAGCAACGGCCAATACATTATATTCTAAACAAGAATATTACCAATGTGTCTTTTCCCGCTGTAAATATGACGATATAACCAGTAATAGAGACTGCACCTGTTGTCCATTTTCTATTGTTAATGTATATGCCTTATCAAATTTAATGGACACGTATCTAAAAGGAATTCATCATATAATTTCTCATTTTAATAGTGCTAAAGAAGGAGAAAAGAAAAAAATGGCCAATCATTTCTACTTACTCTGGCTACAAGTTCAATCAGCTAAACTACAGTTTGGTGATTTAATATATGATTTTGTTGAAGGTGGCAAAGAGAAATTCTCGCTCCTTTCTCAACAATTACCAAAGACTAAAGAATATTTGACAGACGGTGTCTATTAAATACAATTGCATAGCGGAGGAGGATTTGCTTGTTAAAAATTAATCATAAAGTTTTAGAAGACCTTTCAACCCTTGATAATGCATTTGATATTAATAAAAATATTATAGAGGCTCAACAATTATTTAACGAGTATTTCGATATAAAATCTTTTAACCAAACAAAAGATTTCGAAAGTAACATCTGGTCATTCGCTGAATTAGTCAATGGTCAAACTTATTATTTCAACTTTGAATCTTTTCAACCATTGCTTAAGTTCAATAGTAATTTAGTAATTAGTGAATGTATACTAGCTTTAAAATGTTGGATTATTTTACATTTAAATTCTAAGTCCCCCTCAGTAACATATAAACTTTTTAGCAATCTATATTCTATTTGTCGACTAACAAAAGGGTTTCAAACGAACTACGAAAAGTTAATCCAATTAATTAACTCTGGTAAAGTCTATAGTAGAAAAAACTCTAAAAGCAATGACTATGTAACCAAAACTGTCGCTCCAGAAACCATACTACGGTTTATAAATAGTTTTCTTAGCTTTTCAAAATTTTATACAGATCTCCCTATAGATCCGCATTACATTCAGATACTAGAAGATGAAAGAGCTAAAATAAAATCATCTAACAGCAATCGTGATTTGCCTCCACCAAAAGATATCTTAGTCTTTAAAGACTGTATAGAATATTTTTTTATAACCCACCAAGACAAGATAACAGACAAATTAAAATTCAATAAACTGACTAAATTCTTTCCAGTCATCCTATGGTGGGATATAACATCCATTATACCAATGCGCCCTAGTGAATTTTGTTTAATTAAGAGAGATTGTCTCTCTCTTACAGAGAATACCCTAACCTTCCCTCGTCTTAAACAAAAACGAAATATAAAAAACAGAACTGAACTAACATACGACACATTACCAATTCCAAAAGAATTACATGGTAAAATTATACAATATTTACAACTAACATCAGAATATGAATCTTCCGAATACCTAATATCTTTCGCAGCCTTTAAGGAATTAACATTAAAGAACATAAAGAGCTCTATAAACTATGAACAAAAAATATTTACTCGAGAATATTTACAAAAATTAATTGAATGTTTTTATATGGAGGTTATTAAAGAGGAATATAACTTAGAGATTAGCAATCAACTTAAACCCGGTGACTTAAGACATATAGCCATCATATCACTAATGATGCAAGGATATGACCGAGTCGAGATTGAGAGGCTGGCAGGCCACTTTGACCTTAACACACAATATTCTTATGGAAACCATATGAAATTTTGGATCGACACAGATATACAAAGATTAACAAACCAATTTATATTACAAAATACAGAAAACTTCGTGTCACCACAAGGTGTTCAAGAATATGAAAAACTACTCGATGAAATTGCTTATAGTGAATTTAACACCTACAGTCATGATGCATCTAGTAATTTTATCGAATTAAACCTGGGTTATTGTAAAGATACAACAATGCCCTGTCCCTCATTCAATTGGAACTTTACAGGGTGTTATTTCTGCAAACATTGGGGTATATCACTACATGATTTGCAAGAAAAACGAGAATTGATTATTAAAGAAATTAGTGTAATTTATAACAATCTCCAAAAAAAGATTAATTACTTAGTAGGACTATATAATTTACACCATTTAGATGAATTCGGAAAAATTAATCCTGAATTAAAAACTGAGCTAAGGACAACATTTGACAAAATAGAATACGACAAAACTTCTCTCGCAAGATTACAATACCTATTAGGAGTGGAGATTGATGAACTCAAATAAAGGACCTGGCAGACCAAAAAAATATGAAATCAATGAAAAGCTTAAGCAAGAGATATTATATTTACTTAGAATTTATAACCAAAACCACAATCCTTACCCTCAAATAAAATATAAACATATTTGGGAATATGCCACTAATCTTTATCAACAAGGGGAATTCTCTATCAAAACGAGCTATGACTTTTGGAAAAAGAAAGATCGTATCGGCCGTCAGCTAGTCGATACAGTTAATACTATACAGTCACAAAAAGTTTCTATTTCTCAATCGATAGAACTAGACTTAATTGATATTAAAGAATTAATTGATAAGTATGGTGGAAAAAACAAAGAGTTACTGTGGGAATATTTAGAGCCTTATGATAAACACCTGTACAATATTGCTTCAAAAATTAAACAATTGGAAGATAAAAATAATAAATTACAAAATAAATTAAATAAACAAGAATCGGTCATTCAGACTCTGAAACAAAAAAATTATAGAATTCAAAAATCATTATTAGCCATGTTTACTTATAGTAACAAAGAAAACGAACTCGTAAATATGCTAAATACAGGTAACTCTAAATCACAAATCATAAACTTAGCATTACAAGACACCTTTGAAAATCCAACATCATTTATACAAGAATTAGAAAAGCATTTAGATTATCAAGCTATAAAACATTTAAATCCTTCTAAAGTAATTCCTTTACATTCAAACAACAAAAATCCAGACAATCCCCCAGAGTATGATCTATGAAATAGATATAATAAATTTGTTATATCTCACTGTTTGTAGTTTTTAAAGATTATTTTATAAAAGTGATAAACACAAATAACACCACCGGCATTCACGAAAAGTGTTATTTGTGTTTATAGTCTTCTAATCAAACAACGCTATTGCCTCTGCAAATTAGACTCTTCTTTATGAATAATATAATCATTGTCCCAAACGTTTGCTTCCCCCTTGAGATTGCCCATATCTTAACCAATCATATAAATGAGAGCTTCATTTCAAAATAATGTCCATAAAATAAAAAAGTCCCAAAAACATATGTTTTTGAGACTTAGACAAATTATACATACAAACGTTTCAATACTTGCTTCATTTCTGGTTTGATATTAATGATTGAACGTATTTCTTTTGCTTTTTCTTCCGCTTCCTCTACGTTAGATGCATGCCCTAATTCTACTAATAATCCGGTTGCAACCGTACCTGTACGATTGCGTCCACCAGAGCAATGGAAAAATACTGTCTTATCTTGTTCAATAGCTTCTTTGACCGCTGCAATTGCATTTTTAACAGATTCATCTTCGCCTTCTACACCTTCTACAATTGGATAAGCATGTCGCTTAGCTTCAACTGGAAATCCTTCTGGTTCTTGTCCTCCAGAACGTAAGTCAAATACTTCTGTAACTCCATGCTTTTTTACTGCGTCTTGTATAGCGTCTACTCCACCAATATATACTTTTCCTTTTACTGTTTGATTAAAAAAATGTTTTAGACTCCATGCCATTGGTGTGATAGCTTTTTATTGCCTGAAATTCGTTAATCTACACAACAATAGTTGTAGACTAATCAAGGTGATACTCACCTTTATCTATAAAGAAAATAAAAGAAAGTATTAGACTAGCAATAAAATTCTTTTTCATTGCAAAATATTCCTTTAATAAATACCTTACAATAAAAAACAAGCACCTTAATAAGTGCTTGTTTTTTTATTAACTAACCAAAATTTAATTCTTTTAATACATAGTACTCCCGTAACTATATATTTATTTTAATTTTCCTCTCAGGATCTAATTCTTCAGCATATTCATATGAAATATAAGAATACATATCCGTATCCTTCCATGCTTTTTCTTCATGTGAAAATTCACTTATGTCCCTCGAGCGCACACCTCCAAATTTTTCATTTACAAAGTATAATGTATTAAATTCCTCAGATGTAAAATGAAAGGTTTCGTTAGTATCAATATATTTTAGAATTCTTCCTTTTTCAGAGAAAGGTGATTTCTCAATTTGTACATTCGGCACACTTTCAAATAATGTTTGATGTCGATCAGGGCAAGGACCATAATCCATACAAACATATTTAGCGCCACTTATAGATCGTCCAAACTTTTTGAAGTGATAAAAATCACTATAAAACATCAATTTACACATAGATGTAAAATGGGGAGATTGTTCTTTAGCAAAAAACGCAACCATTTGCTTGAATTTACTCCAATTGAATGATAAAAATCCATTTTCCTCATCTGGTTCTTGGCTAATCATTTCCATGATCGGCTCTATCAAATCTTCTTCTATTTCTTTTTCTAATTGTAGCCCTTTTAACAAGGCTTCTCTAGTACTTGAGTTAATAGAATTCCCATTAGTTTCAATGAATTTTTTCATTAATATTGGATTAGCAGCTTGTCTAATTAACAAACTATTTTCAGCACTAGGTAAAGTCCCGCGCTCATAGCGGGCAATAGTATTCTCTCCAATCCCTAATAATAATGAAAATTCATGTTGAGCTAGGCCATATTTTTCACGTGTCTCAATGATTTCATTAACAAATACTAGACAGTGTTTTTTTCGATACTCATCAAACGCCTTAGCTTGATTGGATTTTTCTAAATTAAAATGAAAGGTTTCATGGTTACATACAGCACATTTAGCTTGATGACCACTAATTACAAAACTTTCATTTTTCACATGATACTCCATATGCCCTTCTTCTACATAGTATTCACGACTTGTATTACAATTTTCACAGAATACTAAATTGTTCATATGGGTTCCTCCTATTCTAAATTCCTCACATCTTACATTGCATCTTTTATGTTGTACGATAAGGATAAGTAATTGGATACTGAGCTTCATGGAAAGACATACACATCATATTATCAACATGTAAGAGCTCCTTAATCTTTACATACACTTCCATCGATAAATCACAGAAATCTTCAGGAATTCCAAATTCCCAATAATCCCCCGGAGGGAAACGATTATCTTTCTCATCTGACGGTCCCCTGTAGTACTCTTCATAAGTTAATTGTTCAACATGCCATAAAGCATCCTCAATACTAATACCATTTGAATTAATAAAGTCCATATTTTTTTTTCGCGGTTCAAAATGTATTTTTTCTTCTTTAATATGATTGAAAGTTTTTTGTAATACACTTTCAATATCTTGTATACTTGCAACAGTTGACATTAAGGGGCCCCCTTCTATTTATATAAAAAAATCCCCTAATAATAAGTATCCGGGAAATGTTTAGAGACTTGTATCCAATTTTAATAAATGTAAACAATTAATAATTTATATTCACATTATATACCATAATATACCACCAGTAAACTAAGAAAACTCGACATTTTAATACTCTAATGCTTACTATCCTTAGTTTCAATCTTCTACTACCTTTTCCTTCTTTACTAACTACCCCCTCTAATTATGTATTACTTAAAAGGCGTAAGGAGAATAATCCCTTACGCCTTTTGTAATTCTTTATTGTATTGCTAAAATATTTGATACAAAACCGAGTGAAGTAAATATTCTTTCTCTTGCTTAAATACGTTTATATTATTTTCTAACTCATCACATAAAGTCATGAGTTGGTCTATCCTTTTTACAATACGTTTTTGTTCATTTAATGGTGGTAATGGAATTAATGTATTTTTTAACTTTGTACCATTAAAGTTAGCTTGACCATTTTGTTGAACAATTCCTGGCTCAATTTGAGATATTCGATACCAGTTTGAATTTATTACATAATTTATATAACCATTATCTACATATTTCTCCATTAATCGGAGCCTAATTAGATATGAAGCGAAAGTAAATTCATCATCTATTCCTTTAAAAACTCCTGTTTTACCAACTAATTCATAGCTATTTGTTCGATTAAATAACAAGTCCCCATACCGTAGATATAATCTAGGTAAATCTTTTGAATTTTTATCTAAATATTTTAGATTAGATAAAACTACTTTTCCATTTTTAATATTATTCATTCTTAGGACAGGTACACCAATATTTTCTGTGGAAGCTTTTACTGATGTCCCTAATTCAATCAATGTACATAATTCCCCTAATCGTACCCACTCCCATCCTTTCGGAAGCTTGTATGGTTTATTCTCTTCACTTATAGGCAAAAAAGCCTTTTCCTTTTTTATTTTTTTTTCTTGAATTAATTGTTCTTTTTCTTGCTTTATTTTATCTAAAAATACTCTCGCTGGTTCATCATCCGAATCTTGTAAAACCAATATCCCTTTTACAGCAAGGGATACAATTGCATTTCGTAGTTGCTGAACCTGTTTTCTATCTGTACAAAGGGACGGCAAATTAGTTAAAACGAATTGTAAACTTCCCTTTAATTCCTCAACCGTTAATGATTGCTCTAAAGAAGAGAACGCAGATACATTGAGTCTCTCTTCTCGCTTTTGTTTCTTTTCCAATCGATTCTTTAGTTCCTCACAGAAACTCATTAACTGATCTACTTTCTTTACAATACGCTTTTGTTCATCTAAAGGCGGTAAAGCTAAAGATAAGTTTGAAACTATCTTACCCGATACTTCTTTAAAGGTAGTCCCTGATGCTTTTTCATCTACTTTTTTAGCAATGTGTTTTAAATAGTAATACAAATATTCATTTAGTTCTAAGATATAGGGAACACATGATTTAAACCCCTGATTAGTACTCAAGTCATTTGATGCTATAGCAACATATCCTATTGGTGCCCTACTAGAAAAAAGTACGCTTCCCTTTGGAAGTAATTGTGCACTACTTTTTTCTAACCCTAATTTAGAAATATATCGCCTTCCAGATCCAATATATTTACCTTTTAAACCATTTAAATCTGCTGGTGTTAACCATGCAACCTCATTTTCACTAAAATACTCAGCTACTTTTGTACTAGGAGTCCCTCCCCCAACAATTTGACCAATCTGCCCTAACTTAACCCAGCTCCATCCTATTGGAAGCTCATAATCTTTGTCTTCTTCTGCCACTGAAGAAAGTTGTTTTTCTTTTTTAATCTTTTTTTCTTTAATTAAACTCTCTTTTTCTACTTTTATCTTTTCTAACAACACACTTGCTGGTTCATCAGTCGGATCTTGTGGGACAAGTTTTCCTTTTACAGCCATATCTAAAATAAGCTCTTTTAGTTTATCTACAGATTCTGGAGTATCAAAAATGGTATCAAATTGTTCTAACAACATACTCATTTTATTCCCTCCAAGATAGATGATAACTCTTGTCTTAGATTTTCTTTTACTTCTTGAACTTGCTGTAAAGAACGATTATATTTTTCTAATGCTTCTGCCGGTGAAAGCAATTCTTCCTCTTCACTATACGGATTTTTAAAATCTAAATTATAATTTTTTGATTTAATTTCATCAATTGTTACTTTCCAAGCATGCTCATTTTCTTCACGATTGTTCCACCATTTTTTTTCAACTTCAAATTCTTCATAACGAATTGGTTTTGTTTTTGCATAGTTTTTATATCCTTCTGGAAGTGGATGCTCAAAGAACCAAATTTCTTCTGTTGTTTTTCCTTTTTCAAAGAACAGTAAGTTTGTATTAATTCCTGTATATGGAGCAAATACACCATTTGGCAAACGTACAATTGTATGCAGATTAAACTCTTTTAATAATGTCTTTTTAATCTCTGTTTTTACCCCTTCACCAAATAAGAAGCCATCAGGAAGTACAATACCTACGCGTCCATTATCTTTTAGCATGTACATCATTAATACCATAAATAAGTCTGCTGTTTCAGATGTTTGATATTTTGTTGGAAAGTTCAGTTTAATCCCATCTTCTTCAATACCGCCAAACGGAGGATTCGCAACGATCACATCCACTTTTTCATTTTCTTTGTAATCTTTAACATTACGTGCTAATGAATTATCGTGACGAATTTGGGGTGCATCAATATCATGTAAAATAAGGTTTGTCACAGCCAACATATGAGGAAGCTGTTTCTTTTCAATTCCCAAAATTGTATCTTGCAGAACTTTTTCATCTTCTACACTTTTTACTTGTTTCTTTATATGCTCAATTGCACTTGTTAGATAACCACCTGTACCACATGCAAAGTCCATCACTTTTTCACCAAGTTGAGGATTTACCATATCCACAACAAATTGTGTAACGGGACGTGGTGTATAATATTCACCTGAATTCCCAGCACTTTGTAAATCACGAAGAATACTTTCATAAATATCATTAAACGTATGACGATCCTCTTGATTTGAAAAGTCTATCTCATTTAATTTATTTACGACCTGGCGCATAATCGTCCCTGATTTCATGTAGTTATACGAATCTTCAAATACGGACTTTACAATTGCTACTTTTGCATCTGTATATTCATCTACCTCTATAGCTTTTAATTCAACAAAAAGTTTGTCATTTACAAAGTCTAATAATTCATCCCCTGTCATTCCTTCATCATCGCTTGCCCAATCGCGCCAACGTAGCCCCTCTGGGATTACAGGTTGATAATCCTCCAGTACAAACTCCCATTCCTCTTCCTTTGCATCATATACTTTTAAGAAAACCATCCAGACGAGCTGAGCAATACGTTGTGCATCGCCATCTACCCCTGGATCTTTTCGCATAATATCTTGTACAGATTTAATAACCGTTGAAATTGACATTTATATTTCTCCTTTCTAAGCTGTATAAATCTCTTGCTGTAATTCTTTCATAGCCAATACAAATTTATTTGTCCCACCAAACTCCCTTGCAATTTGAATTGGTGTACCAAATTCACGAAAATCAGGTATGCGCAGTACTTCTTTATCCAAATTATTAATCCCCTCATCAGCATATTTATCAAGAATCACATCTAACACCGCACGAGCTGTTTCACTATATTTTGCAAAGTAATTACGCTTTTTCACATTGCTAGCTCTTTCTTTTCTGGTAAGAGGTGACATATCAAATGCTACATGGCAAATTAAATCAAAAGGATCGAAATCTTTCCCAACCTCTTCTTGAAGTTCTTCAAACAGAATTCCCTGCTCTTCTAATGCTTCAATTACAGCTTTCTTCTTTTCCGCTGCATTCCACTCTTCTAGAAATTCACCTAATGTATGATAATGAGATCGAACACTTTTTCTTGTGTAATCTCTCAGAGATTCTGTGATTAACTTACCATCTTTTCCATAATACATGACACGCTCATGAATTACTCTCACTTCTACATCATTTATATAATATTTTTTCGGTTTGTCACCTTCGTCAGGATCTGGCCAATCTACACTTCCACCATCACTACCCGAATTAGGAAAATCATCTGTATTATCGCCTGAATCTGATTGTTCACCTTCATCATCTGTAGGGACTTTTCCATCTGTGGTTTTTATAACAACTGGATCACCATCAAAGGTTGGGTCAGCAAAATGTGCAGTGACATTTCTAAAATCCAGGATAGTAAAGAATTGTTTACCGTAATCCTCACGAATACGAGTGCCCCGACCAATAATTTGTTTAAACTCAATCATACTTGATATATTCGTATCCAGTACAATAAGTTGGCATGTTTGGCAGTCGACTCCTGTTGTTAAAAGTTTACTTGTAGTAACAAGTGTTGGATATTTACATGCCGGATCAATAAAACTATCTAATTCTTTTTTACCTTCTTCATTATCACCAGTAATACGCATAACGTACTTAGAATTCATTGCAACCAAGTCACTATTCTCATTTACAAGTGCTTGTCTCATACGCTCCGCATGATCAATATCTGTGCAAAAGAAAATCGTTTTTGCAAAGCGATTTCCATTCTCTTTAAGATAATCCGATACTTTTTTAGCAATCATTTTTGTTCGTTTTTCAAGAACTAACTTTTTATCAAAATCTTTTACGTTATACTCACGATCTTCAATTTCATAACCGTACTTATCACGCTTTCCTTTTGTTGGGCGATACCCTAAGTCTTTATCTAAAGCAACACGAATTACTTTGTAAGGAGCTAAAAATCCATCTTCAATCCCTTGTTTTAAAGAATATGTATAAATCGGTTCCCCAAAGTATTCAATATTAGATACATCTTTTGTTTCTTTTGGCGTTGCAGTTAGACCAACTTGTGCTGCTGGACTAAAATAATCTAATATTTCTCTCCAAGCTGAGTCTTCTTTCGCACTTCCACGATGACACTCATCGATGACAATTAAATCAAAGAAATCTGGTGAAAACTCTTTATATACATTTTGAAATTCTTCTTTCCCAGAAATCCCTTGATATAAAGCTAAGTATACTTCATGAGCCTTATCTACTGTTCGATTCGTAATTTTTGTCATCTTGTCCCCAAAATGACGAAAGTCATTTGACATTGTTTGATCTACAAGAATATTACGATCAGCTAGAAATAAAATTCTTTTCTTTGTTCGCGCCTTCCATAAACGGTGAATGATTTGAAATGCGGTATACGTTTTTCCTGTTCCTGTCGCCATTACTAACAAAACACGATCTTGACCTTTCGCAATTGCTTCTACTGTACGATTAATTGCTACACGTTGATAGTAACGAGGACTCTTCCCGCCATGTTCAAAATGAAAATCTTGTGTAATCGTTTGTTCAGCTTCTTCTGTAATACCTTTCGCCTCTTTATATCGTTTCCATAATGATTCAGGAGAAGGAAAATCATTTAAAGCTATGTCTTTTTCTTTTACACCTTCTGTTACAGTACGATCATGCTCTATAAAAGCATCGCCATTTGAAGAATAAATAAATGGTATATCCAAAATTTCACCGTACTCTAACGCTTGCTGCATACCTGTACCTACAGAATGTTTATTATCTTTTGCTTCAATAATTGCAATAGGAATATTAGGTTTATAGTAAAGAATATAATCCGCACGTTTTTTTTTGCCACGTGTTACCTTTTTTTTACGCACAAAGATTCGACCATCTGTAAATGTAACTTCCTCACGAATTTGTTTCTGCAAATCCCAGCCAGCGTTTACAACAGCTGGTGTGATAAATTTAGAACATATATCTCTTTCCGATAAACTTTTCTTGTTCATTTCCTTCTCCCTCCACCCATTATTACAATTATCATTTTATATATATATCTAAGTAAGATTATACCATTTAAGCTCTCTTAAACATTACATTCTCATCTCCTCCTGTACTAAAAGAATTATACAGAAGGAGATATTCTTTTCTTACTCGGCCATTAAACTTACCGCTTTCCCTACTCCCATCTTTTCATAAATGTTTATATAGCCTTCTTTATATAACTTTTCGGCTTTCTCTAATAACATTTTATACTCTTGCTCAGTCACATTTATCTCTTTAACAAGAAGATTCTGTTCTTGTATATCTTTTTTAGGTAATTCAATAACTTCTACATCTTTCGCAGTAACAACTCTCATTACACTACCTTTTTGATAAGCTTCTAAGAAATATAATCCAATAGGACTTTCTAAAAATGCCTTAATATAATGCGGATTATGTTCTTCTTTATTTAATAAGCGAATACCAATAAACATATTAGATAAAACCGCTTCCTCTACATTATCAGGAACTACAGCAATCTTTAATGCTGTACCACGGCTAGAAATAATAATGTCTCCAGATTGCACAATATATCTTTCAATATTTTGGACCGGTAATCTATCTAGCTTATTAAATTGAATTTTTCCATCTTCCACATCCTTAAGCTGAATCACTTTGTGACCTTTTCCTTCATTTGCCTTAATAGCGCTTTTTGAAGGCAAGTTTACTCCACGGAATACTTTTGCAATATCTCCAAGTTTTATTTTATCTTCCGTGCTGTTCTCATACTCATTTTTATTAACCATAACTTTTCCAATACGTGTAGATAACTCATATTGAGGAAAGTAAACTTTAGGATTTAACACATAATTTTCTTCTTTAATTTCGTTCATATTAACAATTCTGCTATCAACTTCATTATTTTGAAACTCTTCATATAAATAGATAATGTTATTGATGTCTTCTGTACGTAAATACTTCTGAGTTCTTGTACTTCCATAATTATCCTCGGCAAGGATAAATTGTACTTTCCCTCGTTTTTGTTCGTCTTTATTCTTATTTAATAATAGAATAGCGACTGGAATACCTGTGCCTAAGAAAAGATTAGAAGGCAATGTAATAACCGCCTCAATTAAATCTTCATGAATTAAAGCTTCTCGAATTTCTTGATCTGCCGCCCCACGGAACAATACGCCATGTGGAACAACCATTGCAGCCTTACCATTTTCTTTTAGAGAAGCTACTGCATGTAATACAAATGCCATATCTCCATGAGACTTACTTGGAATTCCATATCTAGTAAACCTTCCATAAATATCCCTTTCAGCTTTTTCACGTTCCCAAGTTCCACCAAAAGGAGCATTCATAGCAATGTAATCAAATTGTATTAAGCCATTTTCATTTATAAATTTAGGATCAGAAAGAGTATCTCCTAATGCAAAATGCCCTTTCTCCTTTTTGACCCCGTGAACCATACTATTTATTTGAAGTAAACCGTATATGCCTAACACAATTTCTTGCCCATATACCGAAATTTCTTTATTATATTGAAATGCTTTCATCGTTGTTTGACCTATACCAGCTGCACCATCATGGAAAGTTCCATTTTTAGGAGATAACACACGAATCATCAATTCATTTAATCCTTCAGGAGTGAAATATTCTCCTCCTACTTTCCCCTCACGTAAAGCTAGTTCACCAAAGATTGCGTCTATATATTCCCCAGTTGCATCTGTATCATTAAATTGCTCTTTACTTAAAGAATATTTATTGATAATATTAATGACCTCATATAAAGTCACATTATCTACTTTAGAAAAATCAAATGAAGTAAATACAGCTTCTAACCGAGTATTAAAGGATTCAACATTGACAGAAAAATCATTCAACCTATCGCTTAAATTTGTAGGAGAATTAATTAAAGACTGCCATGTTATATTTTCTGGAAGGTTATATCCATGCCCCTTATTAAGTAAAAGAAATTCTATACCAACTATCCTTGCAATCACATGCTTATATTCATTAAAAACTAGAATACCTCTTAATTTCTCTCCCACATTACTAACAATATCTCTTGCCAATGACTTAATATTTTCCATAAATATTCATCCCTTCTCTTTATAAGAATTAACTTTTTATTAATAAGGTATTTAAAATTCCTTTTATTTTTTCTTTAATTAAAAGCCACCTTATCGTGGATTTTTCGAATCGTACTATTTACCCCTTTGGTTTTATGATAAATAATTGGTATATCAAATTTCTTTGCTACTTCACGTACCTCATACATCGTTTTATGAGAAACCGCATTTAATATAAGTATAACACAGTTAACTTCTTTTATGAGCTTTTCATAAAATTCCTTCGAGCCTTTTCTTTTTATCCTTCCATCATGAAATAATAGTTCTAACTTCTTTTCTTTGCATTTCTTTAAGTATCCCTGTTTATTATCACCACCAATAATTGCTACTTTCTTCATAATAACCCTCCTATAATTTTAATAAAAACAATATCTTTATAAGGTATTGTTAATTCTCTTTTGGAGTGGCACTTAACTGCCTTTCAATAACTCTTGATATAGTTATAACATAAAAAGATATTTTTTGTAAAGGTATTATCAATTCTTTTTTTAATATTTGTTTTTACCCTTAAATTTTTTCTTTCACAATAGCGTGGGAGAGGTACGTAATATCTTAGTATATTCATGATACCCCTCCTACATGCAATTTTATTTTCACCCTTGTATTTTCATATATATTCTCTTCGCCCATAAACCTGATATTGTCTTTGTATGTTTCATAAAAGAAAAGTTGTATATTCTGTCTTGATTAAGTTGCTCCCTATTCCACGATCCACGGTTTTCAATTAACGATTGGATAACTCTCCAAACTAGCCTTTTATGTACTGATCCAAACACTTCATTATACTTAGGTACAACAACTAAAGTAGAAATTGATTTATAATCTGGTCGCCCCATCTCAATTAATAAAAATTCCCTTTCATCATCTATTTTTAATAGTACATACATAAACTTTCTTCTCACATGCTCCGTAACAAAGCTAATTCCCGAATCTCCTGGTAAATCAGCAACCTGAACATCTAGTACTTTTACATCATTATTCATAATCAGGTGTCTTACGGCATTCATAAAATCTTCGAGGCCGCTATCCTTTGCTTCAAACTCTACCTCTAGGGATTCAAACTCTAGAGGTTTTACTTTTCCACCTCTAGATGATTGAACTGTTGTGACAATGTTGGAAGCAATTTTCTCAACATTATCTGCATCTGTTCCTACTCGCTTTGTAGCCACTTTATCACTATCTAATATTTCAACATTTGGCTTTGTTCTAAATTTTAATTTTGTAGTTTGTACTTTAACATGTGAAGTAATTTTTTCATTTAATGAGGGTGAAAGTGAGTCATCTAAGACTCCTTCTTTCTTATCAGTTGAGGTCTTGGTGTTTTTTGTAGCTTGTTCATCTTTTTCGTATAACTTTATTACTTTTTTTCCACCATGTTCTACAGTTACCTTTTTAAACGGGTGGTAAAGCCCTGAGGCTTCTATAATTTCTAATACTAATATTACGTTGTCTACTTCTCTACATCTTACTTTTAAAGAACACGTTCCGGATAAAGGCATATTAACCTGTACCTTACTATTTCCCCGCTGAAGGGACTCTTCTGGATTATAAAGAGATTTATAAAAATGATGCCAAGTATCATTTGCCTTTTCGTTATACATTAACCAGATGAAATGGTTAATTAAATTTTTAGTAACATATGATTTTGGAATGCTGTCATTTAGCTTTAATGTTAATTCTCTTCCATGCTCTTCAACTTCATCAATTAAATACTGTAATCCAACAGGATCTATAAGAGCATTTGCCAAAAAACGTGAAGGTGCTAACAAAGCTCTTGCTATTTCAATACAAGGAATCACTACCAACTTATCCCTATAAGTAACACTCCAACAATTTTCATCGTAATTCTTTGGGTACTGCAATAAGTATAAATTTTTCGGAATACATTGCACCGCAGGTTTTATATTACCTTCATCAACATTTAACATTTGAATATTTTTTATGTATCCGTCCGATTCACGTAATGGTTTTCCATCTACTATGTATTGTCCTAGACGTAACCATGGTAATGATCCAAAAGGTATTGTTGCCTTTTTCTTAATACTTCGGTCTTCTTGTTGCAAAATAACATCTAATACCCATTCCTTATTTTCAACTCGATATGGTGATCGAAACCAATGTACCTTTATTCGCTCATTTTCTTGAAATGGCCACTTTTTAAACTGTAAGCTCTCCATTGTACATTTCCCCCATTCCCCGATAAAACATTTAAGAAGAAATCCCTTTCATAATTTCATTGTACACTAGAGAGCTGTAGTTTTTCCTTAATCCTGCTAAACGCTCAATTTCCCATTTTCTTAACACCTTATTTTGCAGCTTTAGTTGTTTAATAACCCACCTTACTCGCCTTACTTGAAACTCTTCCATTGTTTCTTTATACATATTTAAATTCTCCATCGTTAACGGTAATTTATTTTTATAATGTTGAAACCACGCCTCTTTTCCTAGTATCTTCCCAATTCTTGTTGGTGTAATTTGTACAGGCTTCTCATCTTGATTATGCAATATTCTCTGACATTCTTGCTCCACTAACTTGCTTAAAACTAAATCCCTTTCCTCCCAATCAACTCTTACAGCGCATGATCCTTTTCTCTTTTTAGTTATTCTTTTCGGTTCATTAGCACTTCCTGTTCTTTGTAACCTTACATATAAATTCTTTTCTTTCTCAACCTGATCTTGTAGTCTTTCAGTTTCAATCAACTTTAAATATTTAATTACTGTACTAACATCAACATTTAACGCTCTCGCTGTTGCTCGGTATGATATATTTTGTTGAGATATCTCCTTTAACTTTTCATACCATTGACTGCCAAAAGCCTTTATTCTTCCTATCTTACATGCATCTGTTTCAGATTGATCTGGGCCTGTCCGGGAATAAATAAAACCACAAGAACAACAGAACGTTCCAACAGGCCGCTTAGTATTGTAGCATCTTGAAATATAAACCCGATTTATAACCATTTCACCAAAATGTTCTACTGCCTTGTTTAAACAAGGCCATGGTCCATGGCCAAATGGATTTAAATACGTATCCTCCAACTTAAAATCTTGAACTGTTCCGAATAAAAATCTCATCATTAATACGTGACGTAAAGGATGAATTGCTTTTTTTGCTTTTCTCACAATAAACGTTAACCAATTGTGTTGCCCTTCAATCGAGCATTCTAGTAAATCTAATAATTCTTTCCCATAAAACAATTGAAATTGCTCATGTAAAAGTTCTTGTTTAATCCTTTTTCCTACTGTAACAAACCCTTGTCTTGTTAACTGGCTCAAATACATTGTTTTTGCTTCATATAAATTCTCACCTATCCCATGTTCTAGTAGAAATTCAATATCTTTTGCTATTTGAAATAACAAGTTTCTTGTCTTCTTTGATATACTTATTTCTTCATACTTTAAAGAATCGGTCACAGTCAAAGGAAGCGCTATAAACTCATGTTTGTTGAAGGAATCCTTTTTCTTAAAAGGTTGTAACCACACGTTATGTTTGGAACACACAAATACCCCTGGTACTTGATGTATTCTATGAAAGTATGGTTCACCATATTGTTTTAAATCCTCGGTCAAACAATTTGAACAGTAATATAAAGAATGCTTTGTACATATTGCACCTGCAATAATCCCCGTCATCATGTGAATGGACTGTCCATTATCAGCTATCATCATTTCTTTAAGTTGTTGCGCTCTATTGGCCGGTAAAAAAGGAGAATAAAAAGGATATAAAGTATGTTTTTCTAGTAGCTTTTCTGGAGTAATAGAAGAATGTGTTGGAGATATTCTGTTACATAAACTGTAAAGGTGACTAGGTAAATCAATTGTTGACATTACAGTCTTTTTACCGAACAAATCATCTAATGTATCTTTAATAGAACTGTTAGCGCTTCTCATATGATATCTCGCAAAAGTACTATATAATATTTCATCAGGATAAGGAGTTGGAAAAAATGTTAGCATATTCTATCCACCCTGCTCTGTTAAAAATTCATCAGGTTGCTTTATAAAACCAGCTACTTTTAAAGCATCATAATTTAAAATTTTCTTTTCTTTCGCTTTTGAATAAATCAACCTTAAATCATCAGCTTTTTTATATGTAGCTTTTAACTTCTTTATTTTTGTTTTACTTTTTGCTGTACCATCCCTCAACTTTGAAAGAGCATGTTTAAGCGCTAATTGTTTTAAATCTACTTTTGTTAATTTATCTAGGTTTTCACTTACTACATCTTTTGCGCATTGAGAAGCTACTACTTCTTCTACACCACCCTCAATTAACCATTTTCCCACTTCTTGAATCAATGGTTCATAGGTATTGTAATCCATTTCTTGCTTCAGCAACTCTAACCGATCTTTTTGCTTAAGCTTCTCTTCTATTTCATTTAATAGATCTACTGTTTCCATCTTCGAGAAGATATCACCTAACTTTTCGATATCATCTTTTATTCCTGTTCGTAACGCTTTTAAAGCTGGCTGAAGTAATTGTAATCGGTCCCTTGCTACAGATTTAACAATCGAAGGTGTAATATGTGATTTGTTAGTATCAATGCATCTCCATTGAGCTAACATAAATAGTTTTACTGCGATATCACTAATTCCTTGTGATTCATAATACATAACCTCTCTAAAATGTTCGTCGTATTCTACAAATTTACTTGTCCATTGATAACACCATAACCCCTTTAAAAAGTAGTCCCATTCATCATCATTTTGCATTCGGCTCCAAATTAGATCGCCTTGCCCTGACACTCGTCTTGCATTTCTAAATTCACCATCTAAAATAGATGATGCCTTATACGTACCAATTAATATTACCGGCACACCAATTGTATTAACGAGTTGTACAAAGAAATTCAACATCTTTGCACTTCCCCCACTTTTCGCTTCGTTTAAATTTTGAATTTCATCAATTACTAAAACACCTAAGCAATGTACAGCTGCAATTTGAGAAATAATAGGAAGCAATTCATCAACCGTCTTCCGTCCACCACCATGTTTCTTATAATAGTTTCCTCCTAAAATTTCATCCATAGCACTTAAAAAATTCAAACATAGACCTTTAATAGAACCATCATGTGGACAATCCATCTTTAACCAAACAACTTGATACAAATGTAACGGCTGTTCTTGATAGCTTGTATGTATGACGACTTGTGGATACATATTTAACACTTTTTCTAATGTTGATGACTTCCCAATTCCAGATATCCCGACAATGGCAAATCCTGATGAACTAGCATTCAAAACCTTACTTCCAGCATCTCTACTATTTGTAATTAAATGATAAGCGTCCTTCCGTACTTTATAAGCATAGTTAGGTGTTAATGCACTTCTTCCTAAATATCCATCACGAATAATTCTAGATATCCTCTGTTCTATTTCTAAATGAATAGATAATGGTTGAAAAAAATCTCTATAAACCCTTTGCACCATATGCATCCTTAAATGTGAAGGATACGTTTTCTCTTCTTCTTTATATAAAGGCCGATTCGCTAATTTTTTAATTACTTCTGTTTCACTATAGATTTCAGGAAGAGCCTCTATTAATGGATTTCCTTGATAGTCTTCAATTTGCTGACTTTTATAATCCGCAGCCATTACAGCACCTTTTAACAAGAACTTTTTGATACTCATGCATGTTCACCATCCAACTCAGCTAAAATAGACTTTAATTTATCGATCTTTTCAGCAGGTGCCACATACTCTATAGGTTCCCCCTGAACTGATTGCGAGACAGATTCTTTATTCTGTTCCTGCTCATTTTCCCCTAACACAAATGCTTCCGTCTTACGATTTTCTTCTTTTTGCATTTTTCGGTTTTTGTTAATGTCTTTTAAACGTTTATTTTTACTTAAATCACTATTCTCGATAGCCGTTTGAGTCTCTTTCATCGCCTTTTCTGTAATTGCTTCTACCTTTGTATCCAGTTCAATTTGGGATACTAAATTGTTATATGCTCCCTCTTTACCAAGTTGTTTTTCTAAAACATGTAATTCTTCTATTTCTTCAAAACGTTTATTGTAATACCTCTCTGCTTTGTTAGATAAATGGCATTTCTCAAAACTTCTACCGTTGTTTAATAATAAATAAATTTCGTTAGCATTTCGCACATCATACACAACAGGAACTTTCCAACTCCCTCTATATCCAGCTGTTGTATACCATTGTTCACGTATAGCTAAATTACAAGAATAAGACATCCCCTTAAAAATAATTCCAGAGCGAGTAACAGTTGCTGTTCCTCTTGGCATAAGAGCCAACTTTACAATATCTTCTGCTTCTGTTTTCAGCCGACCATTTCGATACTCAACTCCCCACTTCCATAAAACTGTTGGAATAGGTAGTACATCATTAGCCACCATAAATTGATTTCGATCATAAGCCTTCATATAATGAGAGTTATTATGGTATAGAATTGAATGAATAATAACTTGTGTGAACTCATTTAGTGTTAATGTTGCATCTAAACGATAATCTCGTTCACCTCGTTCACGTTTTCGAGCTTCAACAGCACCTGGTATCCACTTAATTGACCTCAAATTTAGCAATCGAAATTGTTGCTCTACAACTCCCTTCCAATCTGCTCGGTAAGGTGCAGCCAATTCAATATCGACCCCTAAAGAGTCTCTTAATCCATTAGGCTTAAGTCCTTCAAACTCTCCTCTATCTGCAAGAAGTATTTCAGGTAAATGATGAATTGGCCAGTCTTCATAATTAATATCCAATCCATAAGCTGCACAAAGCTTAACTTTATCCATTGACGTACTAAGCAAAGCCATCATAGCCCCAATCCAACTTGGCCCTTCTAAACCTACATAAAATCCAGTAACTATACGACTAAAGACATCCATAACTATGTAAATGATTGGCCTTCCAATAATCCACTCGCGATTAAATTCATTCACTAAGTATATATCCGCAACAGTGGCATCAATTTGAAATCTTGAACCAGGGCCAAAAGACTCTGTTGTTGAACTCCCCAAAATTGGCCGATGTTTCAGGTTAAAAGCATGTTTTCCTATCCTAGCTTGCAAAGACTTTTCTAAATCTTGCTTCTTTCGGAACCAATAATAAAACTGCTCGTAAGTAGGTAATTGTTCTCTAGGAGGTAGTATAGGAATCCGTTCTTCTCCTTCTACTTTAAAACCGATATTAAAAAATTTAGCCATCGTCTTTTTATATGCCCTTTTAATATTAGGTTGATTTTTCGTATTGTAAAATAAAGAAATACCAGCTTGAAAGCTATGCTTTATTCCTTCTGTTATATTGATTCCACCGAGTTCTTCTACTACCTTAGTTGGTCTTCCCCTTTTCACTTCACTACTACTTTTTTCTTTTCCATATCCCCCGGAGTTTTTATAATGCGGTATTAAAGAATCTATCACTTTTCCTGATTGCCAGTATCTTCTTAAATACCGATATATCGTGCTTTTATGTACAGAAATCCTCTCCTGTAACTCACGAATCATAACCCCACGTAATCTCGGATCATAGATACTAGGCTCATCTTTGACTAAATGTTTTATAATCTCCCACGCTTCATCCCTCTTCTCTAAATAAGTTTTTGGTAATGCATCACGCTCTTCTAAAGGGAGATTAAATTGATCGATCCACTCAATTATCTTAAATTGCTTCCCTGAATGATTTTCCACATATTCTTCACTATTCTTTAACGTAGGTAACGCCTTAGCATCATTAAGGGCTATAACAACAAGTTGTTCACCTATTGCATCAATCCAGAGCACTCTTTCTACTTGAACAACATCAGAATTATTACTATCAATCCATTGAATAACTGTATTCACTGCCAATTGATGTCTCATTGATATCCCTCTGCTTTCTTATAATTACTGTTTGTAGAAATTAAAACTCCTTTTAGCGGAAGAGATGGAATAATCTTTTCATTCATATTAACAATCCATCTTTTTCTTGCAATAAAATGCCTTATCATAGCTAGTGAAGTTCCTGGTTCTAACCCTAAACGATCGTCTGTTTGTGAAGTGGCAATAGATAAGGGAGTTGTTTCATCTTGGATAAGCTGATAAACAATTTTTTCTATACTATCTACAATAAAAGAACCTAACTTCGAGACATCTGAATTGTGATACTCTTTACGAACCCATTTCACATTCTCACACAATATTTTTGGTATCTCTTTATCGGTCACAATACCCCAATCTATATTTCTCCGCTGCCAATATTCCCTTTCAATTTCTAACTTCTCTATTGTACGAGCATCCTCTAAATCACCCGCATATTTTAATGTTCTTACAAATTCTTTCGAACCAACATTTATGACAAAATCAGTAGTCATCACTACAATTTCTTTCGTTTTATTATCATTAGGATGTTTAATCCCTAATCCTTCAGCTATAGATACTGTTTCTTCAATAGGTAGTAAAGGAAACTGCTCTCTAATGTCCGTTACTGTACTAGACCACTCTAACAAATAGAAATAATCACTTTCTAAATCAGATAAAAGGTGGTGATCACGTCCAGTCTTCCAACCTTCTCGCTGACCATCTCTTCCAATAGAAGGAACATCTTGTGCTAAGAACCAAGGTTTATAATTTTTTCCTTCCTTTTGTCCACGTCCTTGCTTAATATACCTTTCAATTTTCTTTGCATCCCATTCATACTTTCGCTTTGCCACAATGAATCCCTCATTTGACTGTTTAATGGTAAATAAAAAAGGCTACCCATTTATGCAATAGGTAACCTTTTTGTTCATATTATAAATTTGTTGTCTCTAATCCATAGTACCTACTACTTTAGATACCATTATGGCCAACCAAATTGAGTCTAATACTTTTTTTTAATAGTCTACAACTATTTTTTAACAGTCTAATACTTTTTTCTATAGTCTAAAACATTTTTTTAATGGAACA